>DASRCD010000388.1:0-4466 GCA_035653315.1 Candidatus Angelobacter sp. | reverse complement strand
TATCGTAAAGCACCGTCCATGGTGATCCCTTCCGTAGTTATCGGAGACGGACTTATCTCCTATATACACGGTCCGTCCGAATTCTCCGGCCCAGATGACAAGCGTGTCATCCAGCAGGCCTCTTTGCTTAAGGTCCTGGATGAGCGCAGCGGAAGGCTGATCAACTCCCTTGCATTGCAGCTGAATGTCCCGAACCAGATTACTATGGTGGTCCCAGCCCCGATGATAGAGTTGAATGAAGCGCACACCACGCTCTGCCAGCCTGCGTGCGAGTAAACAATTTGCCGCATAGGTGCCGGGTTGGCGGGCATTGGGTCCATACATTTCGAAGACAGTTTCCGGTTCTTTGGAAAGGTCCATCAAGTCAGGCACTGAGGCCTGCATCCGATAGGCCATCTCATGCTGTGCGATTCGAGTTTCAATTTCCGGATCAATGTACTTTTCATAGGACATCTGGTTGAGCTTATCCAAGTCGTCCAGGACTCTCCGTTGAATCGTCCTGCTGATTCCGGGTGGATTGGAAAGATATGCCACAGGATCGGAGGAAGCACGAAACGCAACACCCTGGTATTTTGAAGGCATGAAACCGGCGCTCCAGTAGCGAGCAGTCAGAGGAATGTCGCCATCCGGCGCGTCAGGTTTGGATAAAAGAACCACAAACGCGGGCAGATTCTGGTTTTCACTACCTAACCCATAAGATACCCATGCACCCATGCTGGGCCGGCCAACTATGGGAAAACCAGTCTGCAAGAAAGTAACGCCAGGCTCGTGGTTCGCAGCATCGCTTTGCATGGATCGGACAATAGAGATTTCGTCAACAATCTTGGCCGTGTGGGGGAGCAACTCGCTGACCCAAGCGCCGGACTGTCCATATTGCCGAAAGCCGAATGGCGATGCCACCACAGTGTAAGAATCTTCAGGGGACATGTCAGTCATTCCCTGTAGAGGAGCGCCCTTTCTGACTGAGGCTGGCAATTGCGTCCCCTGCCGTGCTTTCAATCCAGGTTTGTAGTCGAACAAGTCAACTTGAGATGGCGCTCCAGATTGGAACAGAAAGATTACTCTTTTCGCTTTCGGTTTGAAGTGCGGCAGTCCCAACTGTCCACCTGTCCTGGGATCCATGCTGTCACTTTCACCGAGCAGCCAATCGGGTTTTAACAACGATGCGAGTGCCGCAACCCCAATGCCTTTGGCAGTCAGACCAAATAACTCACGGCGTGTCATTTGCAAGTTGTATTTTTGTTTCTGATCCATGCACCCTCCTGCCCAATACAGTAGAGAAGTTACTGCTTCGTGATCGTCTCATCCATGCTTAAGATGGTTCGGGTTACAGCAGTCCAGGCGGCGAGTTCGGCTGTACCGATCTTAGGATCAGGCTTGGTTTCACCCACGCTCAAAAGCTCCCTCGCGGCTTTGCGGTCTTTGCTGTATTCGGCAAAGATGGATTGTTCCTCCGCCAACATAAGATTACGTTCCTTTGAATTCGGGCTTCGTTCGATAGCCCGGCGGAAAAGAAAATCAAGCCGCTGCCCGGGATTAGTCCCGCCCTGGTGGATGGCCCTTTGCGCCAGCATACGACTGGCTTCCACAAATGTTGGATCATTCATTAACACCAGCGCCTGAAGCGGTGTGTTGGTACGAATGCGCCGTGCTACACAAACTTCCCGGTTAGGTGCATCCAGGGCGGCAAGGGAAGGCGAGAGGACGCTGCGTCTCCAAATGGTGTATAAACTCCGGCGATAGAGGTCCGCACCGCTCGACTCTTTGTAAGAGAAATCATGTTGATCCGAAACGTCATTCCAGAGTCCCGCAGGCTGATAAGGATGAACACTCGGTCCGCCAATTTTGTAAGCTAGCAGTCCGCTGATGGCGAGCGCATTGTCCCGAATTTCCTCTGCGGACAGGCGAACACGAGGTCCCCTGGCGAGCAAACGGTTTTCCGGGTCCTTCTCCAGCAGTGGCTTTGATGCTCTGGACGATTGGCGATAGGTGGCTGAGAGTGCGATAAGACGCTGCATCGCCTTGATGTTCCAGCCCGTGCGGATAAATTCCGTAGCCAGCCAATCCAGCAGCTCCGGATGAGATGGCGACTCGCCTTGTACTCCAAAATCTTCTGCCGTTTTTACAATGCCAATACCAAAGAAGCGTTGCCAATACCGGTTTACCTCGACCCGTGCGGTCAGAGGATTCTTCGGATCCATCAGCCACTGCGCCAGGGCGAGGCGGTTTTGCGGAGCATTTTTTTGCAGTTGCAGAATGAAAGCTGGAACACCAGGAGTAACTTTTTCTAGTTTATTAAAGTACTGGCCACGGCCCAGCACAAATGTATCCATAGGATGATTCATTTCCGCCATTACCATGGTGGTAGGAATCAACTTCTCCAGTTCCGCCTTGGCACCGCGCAATTTCATGAGCCGGGCATATGCTGTTCGAATCTGTGGTGTAGCTGCGCGACGCATGAAATAGTCGGATAGCCGGGCCTGCTGCTGTTTTTGCCATATGGCTTCAATGGCTTCTGCGGATGGCTTGGGATTATCCTCCTCTATCCCGGGATTGTCTGTGCGCGGTTCGGGCTCCCGCAGGGCTGGGATCTCCACGGTTGGTTTGTCATGCAGTGCGGCAAGAAGGCCCCTCGCGGGAACTTGCACATACAAATTATCAACTTCGTCATTCGTCAGCTCGCGGTTGTAAATCCGTAATTCATCAACTTGGCCAGTGAACGGATCGCCCAGCTTCGCATCGCCAAGTGACATTGAGGCTGAGGTAGAAAAACTCCCGGAAAGATGGTCCTTGGTAATTTCCATATCGAGGAGCTTTCCATCGAGAAAAAGCTTCAATCCGGCAGCTTTGCCGGAACCGTCATAGTTGAGCACTATGTGGTGGCCAGGGGTTCCCAAGTGCTCGATTGGGACGTAGGTATATCGAAACGGATGTCCCTTGGATTTGATCTCAATAGCTTCATCCGGCCAATGCCTGGCAATGCGAACAAAGATGCACAATGAATCCCTGTTGGGATCAGCTAGTGAAATCTCAACCCCCTTCCAGTTCGGTGAAGCATCGCGCTTTTGAAATAAATCCTGCTTAACCGCGGAATCTGGATTGATCCACGCAGAAAGCGCGAACGGAGCACCACTGTCGATAACAGCCATGTTGCCGAAATCAATCTTTGTCTCGCCATCTAATACGGCGGCCTTTCCCATGACTCCGTGTACATAAG
This sequence comes from Candidatus Angelobacter sp., assembly GCA_035653315.1. Taxonomy (GTDB): domain Bacteria; phylum Acidobacteriota; class Terriglobia; order Terriglobales; family Acidobacteriaceae; genus Angelobacter. Next base: position 1,249 of record DASRCD010000388.1, on the reverse strand, counting down.
TGATCTCCGCACCTTGAACGTGAGCTTCATGACCTGTTCCTGAGCTGTCAGCCAAATTGCCTTCAAATTCGTAGTAAGCCGTCAAGCCATCTTGAGGCGCGGCAGGCAGTGCTGGCATTGAAGCGCGCCATTGGTTTTCTTGCTTGACGACTTCCTGTTCCGGAAGTTGAGCCAGCGCCATCATAATTTCGGCGTTCAGCTTCTGATTTTGCTTTTGCTGCTGAAGCGTAGGAACAGCCAGCACCGGTTCTGTATTGCCGTTATAGTCCACGAGATTGAATTCGGGTATGTTGTTGAAATACGCTCCAAGCCGGTAAAAGTCCTTCTGCTTGATCGGATCAAATTTGTGGTCATGGCAGCGAGCACAGCCGACTGTCAATCCCAGCCAGGTAGTGCCTGTTGTGTCTACCCGGTCCGCCATGTAGATCGACCGTTCCTCATTCTTAATTGGTCTCCTCTGGCTCAGGTCTTCCTTTACTTTCATATTGTTATTGCGGTTAAAGCCGCTGGCGATCTTGTCATCCAGGGTCGCATCCGGCAACAAGTCTCCAGCAAGCTGTTTGATCGTGAACTGGTCGTAAGGCAGGTTTTGGTTATAGGCACGTATGACCCAGTCGCGCCATGGCCACATGCCCCGCAGTTCATCAAACCCTCGGCCATGTGAATCGGCGTAGCGCGCCAAGTCTAGCCACAAGCTAGCCATGTTCTCACCATAGTGTGGTGAAGCCAGCAGGCGGTCCACCTGCTTTTCGTATGCATGCGGAGATTTATCCGCAATGAATGCACTTACCTCTTCGGACGTAGGCGGAAGTCCCGTAAGATCAAAACTCACTCTCCGTAACAGCGTTGCACGGTCAGCTTCAGGGGATGGATGAAGGCCCTCACGCTCCAGTCGGGACAAAATAAAGTTATCGATAGCGTTACGCGGCCAGGACTTATCTTTTACATCGGGTACTGGTGGACGCTTTGGCGCAACATAAGCCCAGTGCTCGTTCCACACGGCACCTTCATCAATCCATCGCTTAATGGTTGCTATCTGCGCGGACGTCAGGGAGCGGCCTGATACCTTTGGTGGCATACGCTCTAAGTCATCATCCGCACTAATCTTTTGATATAGCCTGCTCTCCGCCGCTTTTCCGGGCATGACAATGTGATAACCATCCCGATCGGCAAAGATTCCTTCCTTAGTGTCGAGCCTGAGGTTAGCTTTCCTTTTACCGGCGTCCGGACCATGGCAAGTGAAACAGTT
>DASRCD010000387.1:0-5297 GCA_035653315.1 Candidatus Angelobacter sp. | reverse complement strand
GTGCGGGGGAACAGGGAGGCGCAAGCTGCTGCTTTCGGAATGGATGCAGTGTTGCTGCTACGTGTTGCTGCCTGTTTTCAGGCGGAATTTTTCTGAGAGAAAGTTATCAAAAATTTCACAGTTACCGGAATTTAAGCCTCTCATACATTCATTGACAGAGGGTGGGTTCTGCTCAACAATAAGGACGCTCATTCATCACTAAATTTAAACGGGAGAAGCTATGGCTGACATGCCGCAAAATGACGGCGGAAGTCCTGTGGTTCGCAATATCTTGATGGTGATAGGCCTGCTCTATGTGATCGGCTCGGTGGTCTTTATGGTCCAGGCGCAGAACCGCATCAATGACATGGAGAAGCGTCAGTCTGCATCGGAGCAGGAGCTTCTCAAGAAGATGACCGACTCCACGGGACAGTTAAAAGCGTCCCTTAACGTGCTTGCCGACAAAGCTGGCATGAACCACAAGGAGCTGAGCAAGAAGGCTGCCGCGCTCCAGGAGCAAGAGCGAGTCACGGCGGAGCGCCTGAAGACCGATGAAGATTCCACCAAACAGCAGTTTGGCGCCGTTGCCATTGAAGTAAGTGGCGTAAAGGGCGATCTGGGAAAAGTTGGCTCTGATGTGGCCGATACCAGGAACGATCTGGCAACCACTAAAACCAGGCTGGAGCATGCGATTGGGGATTTGACCAAGCACGGCGAATTGATTGCCACCACGCATGATGAACTGGAGCAGCTCAAGCATAAAGGCGATCGCGACTATTTTGAATTTACGCTGAAAAAGGACAAAGACCCAACGCGGGTTTCTATTGTGAGCCTGCAGCTGAAGAAAACCGATCCAAAGAAGAACAAGTTCACGCTGTATGTTGTGGCGGATGACAAAAAGATTGAAAAGAAGGACCGCACCATCAATGAGCCACTGCAATTTTATACCGGGCGTGAACGGGCGCTTTTTGAAGTGGTGGTCAATTCAGTCGATAAAAACACGGTAACTGGATATCTCTCAACCCCTAAAGATGTGGCAACAAGCCAAATGCCGAGCCATGGTTCAAGTTCGCAGTAGTTCTCCAGGCATCCGAAAATTTTCAGAAGCCAGGGCATGGTCAATCCCGTGCCTTTTTTCTTGAATGTTGCAGCCGCACGCTGTGCAAAGATGAGTTCAGATAGACTGTTGTGTCCATGTCTGCTCAAAACAAGCCAACATTCGGGCGAGCCCAGGTGCTGGGCTACCTGTTCCTCTGTGTGATCTGGGGAAGCACATGGCTGGCAATCCGGCTGGTTGTACGCGACGTTCCTCCGCTGGAGGCGGCAGCAATCCGTTTTCTTGCCGCGGGCGTGCTTCTGCTGGCCGTGGCATTTTTGCAGAAGCGCGCGTGGCCGCGTGGCGCGGAGCAATGGAATGCAATCTTTGTATTAAGCCTCACCATCATGGCGCTGCCGTATGGCTTGCTTTTCTGGGCTGAACAGCATGTCACCTCTTCCATGACTGCTATTTTATACGCAGCGATGCCGCTTACCGTTTCTCTGCTTACTCCCGTCATGATGCATCGTGCAGTGCCGCGCAAAGCAGTATTTGCCATGCTGATTGCTTTCGGCGGCTTGCTCACTCTCTTTTATGATTTAAGTACCAGCCGGCAGGCGCTGATTGGCGGTCTGGCTATCCTTGCTTCCATGGCGCTCAGTTCCTGGTCGGTTGTTTATGCCAAGCAGAGATTGCATGAAGTTGATTCCGTAGTCGCAACAGGCTTGCAGTTGTTCTTTGGCTCTATCCTTTTGCTTTGGGGAACATGGGCCTTGGAACCGCATCGTCATGCGCATTGGACAAAAACTGCGCTCATCGCGATTATATTTTTGACGATCTTCGGCTCGGCGGCCGCTTTTGTTATTTACTATTGGCTCCTGAAAACGCTCCAGCCATATCAACTCTCGACCATCAGCCTGATTGTTCCATTGATCGCCCTGCTGGAAGGATTGTTTGCCGGCGAAAGCGTGCCGCTCATGATGCTGATTGCCGTGGTAATCGTGCTTGCATCCGTGTGGTCAGTCTTGCGGGCTGAAGCAGACAAAGACCCGAGTGAAGCCAATCTCTTAATGCTGAGAGACAGAGCACAATGACATTTGCGTTGGTGCTGTTGCTCATCTTTATTGGATTTTTTGCCGGCGGACTTGGAGCGCTGGTGGGTGTTGGCGGCGGCATTATTGTTACGCCGTTGCTGGCCATTTATTTTGGATTGCCCATGCACCAGGCCATTGGCGTCAGCCTGATGTGCGTAATAGCCACCTCTACCGCTACATCTTCTTTATATGTTGAAAAGCACATAACGGACATCCGCCTGGGAATGACGCTGGAATTGGCGACAACGGTTGGCGCTTTGATCGCAGCATTGATTGCACACCATATCAATCGTAAAACCCTGGCCATTCTGTTTGCCTGTTTTCTGCTGTACAGCGCCGGTTCCATGGTTAAGAAAGCCTGGGAATCGCGCAAGGAAAAGAAAGAGGAAGCAATTTCAGACTATGCTCCACAAAATTATCCCATTGGCTTTGCGGCATCATTAGTTGCCGGCGGGTTTTCAGGGCTGCTTGGTATTGGCGGAGGCCCCATTAAAGTCCCGGTCATGTTCCTGTTTATGAAAGTCCCTCTACGGGTGGCGGCAGCTACCAGCAACTTCATGATCGGCGTGACCGCGGCCACCAGCGCTTATGTTTATTGGGGACATGGAGATGTGCGTGTTGATGTAGCCGCTCCGTTGGTGGCAGGCGTGTTTGCCGGATCGCTGCTGGGGGCGCGCGTCTCGCGTAAAGTGCGGCCTTTTTACATACTGGTGCTGCTGGTTGGCGTTACCGGATGGCTTGCCGTTCAGATGATCTACAAATTGCTGACGGGAGGCTTTCAATGAGCCAGCAAGATGCCGCCGCTGATCGTCTTTTATCTTTAACGCTCAAGGCTGGCGCTTATATAGCCTTTGGGCTGATCGCTGCCGGGCTTTTGCTGCAGACGATTACAAACCGGGGCGCAAAATTGGCCGCAGCCGGCTTGCTGGTTCTTTTGGCTACGCCAATGCTGCGCATCATTGTGGCGTGTATCCAGTTTTTCCGCGAGCGCGACTTAAAATATGCCATGGTCTCACTTGGTGTTTTAGGCATTGTGGTGCTGGCGTATGTTCTGGGAATACAAACATAGTTCTGTCTTACGGGCATTTTCGGGGAGGGAAGATGAAGAAAGCTTCATTGCTGCTGGTATTGGTATTGCTCGTCTGCCATTTTGCTGTCGCAAAATCATTGCCGCCGGTTTCCACTTTCTCCATTGTGGCCATTGATCCGCAAACCGGCGAAATGGGCGTGGCTGTGGCGTCACGTTATTTTTCGGTTGGGTCGGTGGTCCCATGGGCCATGGCGGATGTAGGCGCAGTGGCAACACAGGCGAACGTCAACGTAGGTTATGGCCAGCAGGCACTGGATCTTCTACGCCAAGGCATGTCGGCGCAGGAAGTATTGAAGAAGATCCTGGCGGACGATAAGTTTGAAGGCAAAGATGGACGGCAAGTAGCGATAGTCGATGCAAAAGGAAATATCGCTGCTTACACCGGCCCCAATGCGCCGAAATGGGCTGGGGATCGTCAGGGAAAAACATGGTCCGCGCAGGGCAATATTCTTGTTGGCGCTCAGGTGCCGGAAGCCATGGGCAAGGCTTTTGACGCCACGCAAGGCGAGCTGGCAGAAAAATTATACGCGGCGCTCAAGGCTGGTGACAGCGCGGGCGGCGACTCCAGAGGACGCCAATCGGCGTCGATGCTGGTGGTCAAGAAGCAGGGTGGCCGCAACATCAATAATGACCGCTACATTTACATCAATGTGGACGACAACCCTGATCCTTTTACTGAACTGCGGCGGCTGCTCGATCTGAATCTGGCTTACAACTATGGCGACCTGACTTTTAAAGCTCTGGACGCAGGTAACATGGAAAAAGCACGCGCTGCTTCACAAAAGGCGGTGCAGTACGCGCCAAACAGTTTTGGCAGCCACATGCGTTTGGCGTTTCTGGATTACCTGGTGGGCGATAAATCTGCTTCTCTGGCTGAATTCGCGAAAGCCAAATCAATTGAACCCAGCAATTTCGACAAGCAATGGAAAGAAGAGGTGGACTTTGACCGCTTCAAGCCCATGGCCGGCGATAAAGAATTCCTGCAAAAGCTCTTTCCCAATGGAGCCCCGCAATAAAAGACATGAGCTATATAGTGCATAAAGTTAGATGGAAGATTCATCACAACTAAAAAAGCCCAGCTTTCGGGCGCGGATTTTTACCCGGATGGTAAGGCTGGTAGTGAAGCGATGGCCGCGCAAAGATTACAGCGCCATCGTTCGGCACGCGCGCAGGGTCTTTGGCCTTCCCGTATGGCTTACTTTCCTCATCTCGCGTGGCGTAACCTTCAGAGAACAGCAGGATTTGGATGTTCGCGGCGAATGGGTAGTTCCAGAAGCTAATCATTACGAAGACAAAGTTCTGCTCTATCTTCATGGCGGGGGTTATGTAAGCTGCACTCCACAAACACATCGGCCCATTACATCTGCGCTGGCGCGCCTGAGTTATCGGCGGATCTTCGCATTGGATTATCGTGTCGCTCCTGAAGATCCTTTTCCCGCTGCCGGGGATGATGCCGAGCGGGCATTTATCTGGCTGCTTGAGCTTGGCCTCAAGCCGCAGGATATTGCGCTTGCAGGAGATTCTGCCGGCGGGGGACTAGTTCTTTCCGTCATGCTGCGATTGAAAGCTCGCTGGCAGCCATTGCCTGCCTGCGCTGTGTGCATTGCGCCATGGGTGGATTTAACCGGCTCCGCCACTTATAGCAATGCTGAGTCCTGCGCCATGTTCTGCGCGGATGATGTATGCAGATTCTCAAATCTATATCTCAATGGAGCCTCGGCCCGATTGCCGGAAGCTTCGCCCATCTTTGGTGATCTGAGAGGATTGCCGCCTTTATTGATTCAGGTGAGTGATACGGAATTGCTTTATGACGAAGCTGTGCTCCTGCATCAGAAAGCGCAGAAGAGCGGAGTGCAAAGCACATTGCGAGCCTACAACGGCTTGCCGCACGTCTGGCACATGTTTAGCGTGCTCCTTCCTGAAGCCAGCCAGGCACTCAGAGAAGCGGCAGCATTTATTGTGGAGAAGACAAAATAGTCTCTGCGGTTTCCGCAACACAGAACCTGATTTCATGCCCCGAAGCATCCGTTTTGTGGGCTTTATGTGAGGATTTGTAAGCTCTTCAGATTTTAACAATCGTGTAACCTGCCTCTCCGTG
>DASRCD010000386.1:0-7405 GCA_035653315.1 Candidatus Angelobacter sp. | reverse complement strand
TAAGCCTGGCTAGCGAAAATCCTCGCTAAGATTGCATCATTAAGAGGAAAACAGCTTTTCACTAAAAGGCAGATTGGACGAAAATTTCTGCAATTTTAATCTCAAAACGAGACGGCCATCTTCCTTGGCCAGTACTAGGGCTGGATCATTGACCATACCGGCAAGAAATTTGGACTGCCATTTTTCGTCATTCTCCTGCTAAATCATTGATTACCAAAGTATCTGCTGATCATTGCCCCGGCGTTCGGCAATTCTGATGAAAATCAGGTAAATCTCTGGGTGCTAAGGCGGCTGCTCTGATTTAAAATTTGTCATCTAATGCCGATGTTGTCTGTGTCGGATATTTGTACCCTTGGATTAAACCTGATGGGCGCTAAAAGAATTCTAATTACTTCGTCGATTTTTGCGATGACCGTGGCAGCCGCGATTCCCGGCTTTGCCGCAAGCACCTATACCGCCACCACAAAGCATCACCGCGTGCACATCCGCCGCGTGGCGTGGAACCCTGTCCTGCGCGGCTCGGCAGACTCCATGGCTCGCCAGAATGAAGAAATTGACCGCCTTCAACTGCCCCGCATCGCGGACAATGAGCAGTTGCTGGAACTGGAACGCACACAGGAGCTTATTCCCATCCAGGAAACCCGCGCTCTGCGTGTGAACCCCAGCCTGGAATCAGATAAACGCTATTGCCGTGTATGGTGCAATCAGTTTCTCCAGGACATGAGCGAGGCATATTACAAGGAATTTCATGCTCCTTTGCAGGTGAATTCCGCGGTCCGCACCATGGAACAGCAGCATAAGCTGCGCCGCAGCAACAAAAATGCCGCTCCTGAAGTTGGCGAACACGCCTCTTCCCATCTGGCCGGCATTACCGTGGACCTGGCAAAACGCGGGCTCACCCGCACGCAGCACATGTGGGTTGAAACCTACCTCAAGAATCTGCGCGATCAGGGACTGGTGGAAGCCGCGGAAGAACGCCGCCAGGCCTGCTTCCATGTGATGGTTTCCGATCGTTATACAGAATGGCGTGAAGCGAACCTGCTGGCTGATAAAATTGCCAGAGAATGAAGCAAAAACATTTCGCTGTCTGCTTTCTGCTGTTCGCGACTCTAGCGTTCCCACAGACTCGTTCGTCTAAAAAGATCTCCAAAGCAGCATCGGCATCTAAAGCTGATGCTGCGCTTGCCATTCATCAGTCGGCGATTATCATTGACACTCATGCTGACACGCCGCAGCGCTTCCTCGATGAAAATTTTGACCTTGGCCAGAACACACCTGTTTCTGATGGTCATATCGACCTGGGCAAGATCAAGCAGGGTAATCTGGGCGCGGAGTTCTTCTCGATCTGGGTGGAACCAGAATTTAAAGGTCAGTACGCCAGGCGCGCCATGGACTTGATTGACAGCGTCTATCAGCAGGCGGCCCGGCATCCAGACAAAATGACGATGGCGTTTACCGCCGATGACATCATCCACGCGCATGAGCAGCACAAATTCGCAGCGCTGATGGGCATTGAGGGCGGGCATGCCATTGAAAATGACATTCGCCTGCTGCGTGATTTTTACCGTTTAGGCGTGCGTTACATGACGCTCACCTGGTCCAACACCAATGAATGGGCGGATTCCTCCGGTGATGTCCAAGATCCGAACGTAAAACACCATAACGGCATGACGGACTTGGGTAAAGACGTGGTCCGTGAGATGAACCGCCTTGGCATGATCGTGGATATTTCTCACGTTTCTGACGCCACGTTTTATCAGGCATTGCAGGCCAGCCAGGCCCCTGTCATTGCGTCGCATTCCTCAGCGCGTGAACTTACCAACCAGCCCCGCAATATGACGGATGACATGCTTCGCGCCATGACGAACAATGGCGGCGTGGTCATGGTGAATTTTTACTCCGCGTTTATCGATGAGAATTACCGCAAGGCGTCGTCTGATCCTGAAAAAATCAAGCAACGCGATGCGGAAGTGGAGGCTTATAAGAAAGCCCACCCTCATCCAGATGGCAGCCCGATTACCTATGAAGAAACGGTAGCCATTGAAAAGAAATGGGCTGCGCAGTTCCCTCGTCCGCCCTTAAAGTCATTGATTGATCACATTGATCATGTGGCGAAAGTTGCCGGAATTGATCATGTTGGCCTGGGCTCGGATTTTGATGGTGTGACTTCCCTGCCGGAAGGAATTGATTCTGTTGCCGACCTGCCCAAAATCACGCAGGCGCTCTATGATCGCGGCTATACGCGCGAGCAGATCCTGAAAATTCTGGGCGGAAATTTCCTCCGCGTTATGCATGAAGTGGAAGCCAAAGCCCGGCAATTGCAGCAGGAGCGCAAAACGTCAGATGCGCTCAGCTTCAATGATATTGAGCTGATGCTGGCCAATCGCGCCAACACAACGGAAATTATCCAGCGCATTCACCAGAACGGTGTGAATTTTGACCTTACGCCGGAAAGCCGTTTACGGCTGAAGACAGAAAAAGCTGAAGATGGTGTGCTGGAAGCGATTGTGAAAGCAAAACGGCAATAACGATCATTCATGCTGCCGGGGAATGAGAACTATATTTCCCGGTTTCAATGTTGGAAATTTGTTTCGTCTAGAAAAGCCAACAACTGAGATCTTTGCACGGTTGGAAATCCTTCCAGAAAAGCCTCTATGGATTCGCCTGCTTTAATGTATTCGATAAAGGTTTGAACAGGCACGCGGGTGCCTGCGAATACCGGAGTACCGCCAAGTTTTCAGGGGAAGCAGTGACCGTTCGAGTCGTCATAGGATAATAGTATGAAAAAAAATCCGGTTACAACTTGCAAGTTGCAACCGGTTTAACTGCGCATAAAGATGTTATTTTGCCCCTGCCTTCCTGATATAGATATTCCCATTGAAATTCTTGAACTGTATGTCCTGGCCGCCGCCATTGATAGTTCCATGCACGTTTTTATCAACTCTCACACGATATTTCCCGCCCTTTCCGCGATCATCCTCCACTGTCTGTTGCGGAGCAGATGTTTGCAGCTTTACATCAAAATCGCTGTAAACCTCTCCATTGTCAGTGCGCATGCTCACATTGGCCTTCAGGTCTGCCGGGAAGGTCACATCAATATTGCCGTTGAGGGAGCTGAAGGCCATCGGCTTCTGTGGATCAATACGATTGAATGAAACCACCACATGCCCATTCAGCGCATGCGCCACCACGCTTCCGCCAATATTTTTAAGGTCCACCTCGCCATTCACGTTATCAATATCGAATTCGCCATCCACGCCGTTGACTGAAATATTGCCGTCATTCACGGTCTTGAGGGAAAGTGAGGTATGCACAGGGACGGTAATCACAAGATCAGTGGCGCGCTGCATGGCGTCCGCGGTGATGCGGATTTGGTTATTTTCCGCCTCAATGTTTAGCCCGGTGGAGGTCATGGGGATTCGCTTCATGCCGGTGTGGTTCTCGTGCTCTGAATCATCGCGGCCACGGGCATGCGCCTCAACCGTTACCTCTTTCACATCAGCGCCCTTCACCGTAATGCTTCCCATCAGGAGATGGGCGCGCAGGGTTACAGGACGCGCAGGGTCAGTTAAAGGAACTGAGATTTTGTTGTCTGCCTGGGCGCAGAGTGTCTGCGCTGAAAGCACCAGGACTGCGAATATTGCTGCAAGAATGTATTTATAAGTTTGAATGAAATAGTTCATATTTTTACTCATGGCGTTCAAGAACGCGTATCTCTCCGTTTAGATTTTCGGCCCGGATTTCCGGTCCTCCAGAGCCTATGCGGCCGCCGGTAAAGCGGTCAGAATGGAATACAAACTTTGTGCCTCGATGTTCAGCGCTCACGGGCTGCGCCGGCAGGGCCGTCATTTCAAAGTCGCTATAGACCGCGCCATTCATGGTCTTAAAGCGGAAATCGCCTGCCAGTCCACGAACAAAATACAGATCAATATTGCCGTTAATTGTCCCAAAGTCCGACTTCTCTCGCGGGTTCTCGCGGAATGTGGCGGTCACTCCTCCATTCACGGTTTTAGCGGTGCCGGAACCGGCGATATTCTGCAAATCAATTCGCCCATTCACGTTGCGCACATCAAAATTTCCTGTGACATCGCGCACGTTGACGTGGCCTGAGTTCACGGTCTTCAGCTTGACTTCAATATTGCGTGGTACCTGAAGCTGAAAATCCATCTTCACCATGTAGCCGCGGTCGCCATCCCAATGAGTTCCCTGGCACCTATCATTGCAGTTGCAGCGGAACGGGCCATTCACGTAAAGCTTTAAGAAATCCGGCTGGTTGGTTATGTCCAGCGTCACTTCTTTTTTGGCGGCTTCCATTCTGTCTTTGGATTCAGCGCTGATTGTCTTGTTCACCACCAGTTGCACTTGGTCGCCCTGCCCGCCGGTAACTTCAATGGACCCGAATACATTGTCCACATCCAGGATTTTGTGTTCGCCGTTCAACGTGAATGTTTTCTGGATGGTTTCCTTTTCCTGCAAACGCATGCTGGAATCGTCGTCATCATCCGCCTGTACAACGCTTGCGCTGCTGGCCTGCACCGGTTTAAGGCTGCCATGCGCCAGGTACAACACTGCTACTCCGAAAATAACTGGCCATAATATTTTTGCTTTCAACATGTTCCCTCCTTCCGTCAAAAAATCAATTCAACTGCTGGATACCCCAATCCGCGCGCTTTTTCACGGTAGGATCAAGCTGCGGACTTTGCTCAAACTTCCTCAACTCCGGAACCGCATTAGGATCATGCTGGTCTACCAGCAGATCGATCAGCGCAATCTGCACAAGAGGCGACTGCCTGCTTTGCAGCGAATCGATGAGTTCCTGCCGAATCTCTGGCCTGCCGGCATAACGGCTCAAAGCATCGAGCGCCGCAAGTCGCACGTCCACGCTGCTGTCATTGCGCAGGGTATGGAATAAAGCGCTGATTACCTTTGGCTCTGGCTGTGGCAGGCGCGTACTCCAGCTCACGCCTTCCAGTCGCTGGCTGGCGGACTGCTGCTGCAACATGGAAAGAGCCACCATCTGCCGCGTGGCGGCTAGCTCATCTTTAATTCCCTGGATTTGTGCATCATTCGTAGCCGCAGGTTTTTCGGCATGCCTGCCGATCAGGAACCCGCAAATCAGAAACACGCAAGCCCACACCACGCCTGCAACGGGCATCTGCTTCCAGTTACCTAGTCCCCAAAGCATGGGAGCGGGAACTTTGTTTTTCTCCTGCGCCAGACTGCTTTTTTCCCAGCGGCCTTCCTCATAAGTTTCAAGCATTGCTTGAAAGCGCGACTGCAATGCCGGGCTGGGCAATTCCTGCGGCATCAGCGCGAGCTTTTCCCAGAGCGCCACTTCTTCCGCGCATTCGGTACATCCTGACAAATGCTCTTTTACTTCTTTCGCCAGATCAGGGCTTAGCGCGCCCCGCAGATAATCCGGCAATAATTCGCCAATCGCTTCACATTTCATTGCACGCTCCCGGAACTGGGCCATGGCCGGTCCGTTCCTTTACCGCGTAGGGATTTGCCGCTTTCCAGATGATGAAAAATTTCTCTGAGTTCCTGTAAGGCCCGGTGCACCCTTGTTTTCACCGTGCCCACTTCACATCCCAGCATTTGCGCGATCTCTTCATATTTCAGGTCCTGGAACCGGCTCAGGACCAGCACTTCGCGCTTATCGTCAGAAATCTGGAGTAGCGCCTTGTGCAGCAGGGCAGCTTCCTGGCTTTGCTGGGCCGTATCCGTAGGCGCAACCGCAGGTGACATCTCCGGCTCCCAGCTTGTCTCCGGACGCCGCTTGCGCAAATGATCAAGCCGCGCATTTCTCGCAATCTGGTACATCCATGCCCGGAATGGCGTATCCACGCGGTAGCTGTGCCGGTATTTCAGGATTCTGAAGAACACCTCTTGCACCAGGTCTTCGCTCATGGTGCGATCACCGGTCAATTTCGTGTAGAAGTTAAACAAAGGCACGTGATAGCGCTCAAACAATACGCCCAGCATCTCGCCCACGCCGTTGCGGACCTGTGACATCAGCTCTTCGTCAGTCATCGAATTGGTCAGCGGCGTTGGCAGGCGGTTTGTTTGTCCTTTCAAGGATGATTACCGGGACGCGAAAAAAAGGTTACACCGGAAAAGCGGGCCGTCGGAGAAGTGATTTCATTCCTAGTCCGGGCGGCTTTACTTCTTTCCGGTCTCAATTTCTAATGTTTGGTTGGCTTCTTTAAGGAGAAATGAATGGTAACTCGCTTTGTGTTGATTCTAGCGTGTTTAAGTCTGGCCGCCGCTGGCCAGACCACGGCCAAAACCAACCAGAATGCAGCGACCAAAAGCACGCCCAAAACAGCCAGTCCGGCAGCCGCTGAGCCTACCGCGATCATTCATACCACCGCCGGAGACATGACGTGCAAGCTCTTCCCAGATAAGGCCCCCAAAACGGTGGCAAATTTTATTGCTCTGTCCAAAGGCACTAAAACCTGGAAAGACCCTGCCAGCGGAAATCTTATGCATAACAAGCCGCTCTATGATGGCGTGATCTTCCATAGGACCATTCCCGGTTTTGTGATTCAAGGAGGCGACCCAAGTGGCACCGGCTCCGGGGATGTAGGGTTTGAGGTTCCCGATGAACTGCGCCCTGACCTGCTTTATGATCAGCCGGGCCGTCTCGCCATGGCCAATCACGGCCCCAACACCAACAGTTCGCAATTCTTCATCACGGAACAACCAATTCCTTTTCTGAATCCCTGCCTTGATCCAAATGGATGCCAGGGCCGTGCGCCAAATACCGGGTGGACAATTTTTGGCCAGTGCGATGATCCAACCGTAGAGTTGGTAAAAAAGATCGCTCGTATGCCATGCGCGGGTGGTGCGACCTGCACCGGCAACAACAGCAGGCCTCTGAATCCAGTTAAAATTACTCACATTGAAATTAAGGGTGCGGGCAAAACTGCGGCCGCTGGTCCGGCAACAAAGAAGAAAACTTCTGCCAAAGAAGCTCAACCAAAGGCTACTACTCCCGACAAATAAACATTTGAATTCTGCAATCAAGCTTTGAAAGGAAATGAAGGAATGACTCGTCAGCCAGGAACGTATGCGGTATTTGATACTACTGAAGGAACCATCGTCTGCCGTCTGTTTGAAAAAGAAGCTCCCATCACAACAAAGAACTTCACTGATTTAGCGGAAGGCAAACGTGACTGGAAAGACAATGTCAGCGGAAAGAGCGGCTCCGGACCGCTCTACAGCGGCACCATTTTTCATCGTGTAATTCCGGATTTCATGATTCAGGGCGGCGACCCCAGCGGCACCGGCATGGGCGGCCCAGGATATAAGTTTGGCGATGAAACCAAAGGCTCGCCTCATAAATTCGATAAACCCGGCAAATTGGCCATGGCGAATGCGGGACTGGGAACGAATGGTTCTC
>DASRCD010000385.1:0-3181 GCA_035653315.1 Candidatus Angelobacter sp. | reverse complement strand
ACTGCGCCCAGCACCGTTAAACGTACGCTTTGTCCCAGAACAAGCCGCAGCACACTATTCCGTTGCGCCCCCAGAGCTACGCGAATTCCTATTTCCCTGGTACGTTGACCTGCCGTATAGGAAACCATTCCATAAATGCCAACCAGAGTGAGCGTGAGCCCGGCAAAAGCAAACACGCCCAAAAGGCTGGTGTGGAAACGTTCGCCCGCCACTGATTCTGAAATGACCTGCGTCATGCTCTGCACATGGTTTACAGGCTGGTTTTTATCAATGGACCAGACCACACTGCGCAACTCCGGCGATAGCGAGGCAGGTTCTCCGCTAGTGCGAATGAACAGATGAATGGAGCGCGTGGGATGCTGCAGCAATGATAAATAGACTTGGGGCCGTGGCGGAGCATTCAGCCCCACATCACGCGTATCAGAGACGATCCCCACAATCTCATACCGGTCTTCCGGCTTGGCCCCGAATTGAAGTATTTTGCCCAGAGGATTTTTGTCTGCAAAGTATCGCCTGGCCAAAGATTGATTGATGATCGCCACGCGCGTTGTGCCTTCATGGTCGCTTGCCTGAAACAGCCTGCCGGATATCAACTGAATGCCCAGGGTTTCGAAGAAGCCAGGCGCCACGGAACGCTCTTGCAGAGTTGTGGATTTATCATTCAGGCCTATGGTTGCCGGATCAAATGTTGTCATCTGCAGGCTATGGTTCAAGGCAGGCGAATCACTCAGGGCGATATTTTTCAGGCGCTCATGGGAATGGAACACATCCAGCAACTGCTGGGTAAAGATGCTCTGCTTGTCTTCTGCGCTGTAATGGTCTTTCGGCAAAGTTAATTCCGCGGTCAAAACATTATCTGTCCTGAAGCCGGTGTTGACGCGCATAAGGCGCAGCATGCTTTGCACCATAAGAGTTGAGCCATCCAGCATGACAAGCGCCAAGGCAACTTCCACTACCACCAGCGCGCCGCGAAGAGAAAAGCGGCTGGGTGTGCCTGCCATGCTGCTGGAAGTCCGCTCTTTCAATGACAGATTTAAATCAGCGCGCGAGGTATGCAATGCCGGAGCGAGTCCGCATAGAATGCCCGCAAGAGAAGAAATAGCCAGGGCAATCCACGCGATAGCGGTATCCAGATGCAGCTCATTGATCCTTGGCATATTCGCCGGGGCAAGGACGCGGTAGGCGTGCAGTCCGTAAATAGCTATCAGTATGCCAAATGCGCCGCCGATGAAGGAAAGAAGAAGGCTTTCCACTAACAATTGGCGCAGGATTCTTGCGCGGCTCGCGCCCAGGGCCGCGCGAACAGCAATCTCACTTTGCCTCTGCATACCACGCGAGAGAATAAGATTGCTCACGTTTGCGCAGGCAATCAAAAGAAGAAATCCTACCGCGCCGAGCAACAGAATGAGGCTGGATTTTGAGTTTCCAACCACCTGCTCCTGCAAAGGCACTAACTTGAAACGGATTCCCGCATCCTCTTTTGGATACTGTGCAGCAAGCCTGTCTGCCAGGTTATTCAATTCTGCCTGCACTGACTGCTCACTTTGCCCAGGCCGGGTCCGCGCAGTCAGGCCATAAAACCAGTTATCGCGGGTTGTTGCTTCAGTGCCGGTAAAGGTGAGCGGCACCCAGAGATCCGTATCTTTATTTGGGCAATCATAGCTGGCGGGCATTACGCCGATCACCGTATAGGGCTTTTGCTCCAGGGTAATAGTGCGACCGGCAATATTCTGGTCAGAGGCAAAACGCTCACGCCAGATGCGATGGCTCAGCAGAACCACGTCACCATCTTTTTCCTGTGCATCTTCCGCGCGGAACTCCCGTCCGATTGCCGGAGCAATGCCGAACAGCGGCAGGAACCCGGTGGATACGGCGGCCACCTGCATCTGCTCCGGTTCTCCGGGAGCTGTCAGATTCATTTCGCGTCCCTGAAAAATGGCCGCAGCTTCCAGGGAGTGAACACTCGATTGAATGTCATTGAAATCCGGATTCGACACTCCCAGTTGAAAGTCCGGGAATGCCGGCACAATGCTGTAGATTCGGGCGAGGCGCGCGGAATCTTTATATGGCAACGGACGCAGCATGACCGTATTCACCACGCTGAAGATTGCGGTGGATGCGCCAATCCCAAGCGCCAGCGTGATGGCAGCTACCATGGCAAAGCCAGGAGCTTTTCGTAGCCCTCGCATGCCATAGCGCACGTCCTGCGCCAGGCTCTCCAGAAATGGGAAGCCACGGCGTTGACGGCTCTCTTCTTGCAAGCGCGTGAGATTACCAAGCTGGCGGTGTGCCGCAAAATAGGCTTCCTCCGACGGCATTCCGGCAGCGATGTTTTTATGGGCCTTTAATTCAAGATGGAGCTGCATTTCTTCCGCCAGCTCGCGGTCTAGGTCTTTGTGCCGTATAGAAAACACAAACCGGCGCCACCATTCTCCCAGCTTCATCGCCGTGTCCTCCTTAACTCATGCAGCCGGCATTACCTGACTATGCAGTCTGCATTACCCGGGAAATTGCTTTGATCATCCGATTGAAGTTTTCCGTTTCCACGCCCAATTGTTTTTTGCCGACTCCTGTAAGCGTGTAAAAGCGCGCGCGGCGGTTATTGTCAGAGGTTCCCCATTCCGCTTTTAACCAGCCTTTCACCAGCAATCGTTGCAGGGCCGGATAAAGAGAGCCTTCTTCCACCTGAAGCACTTCGTGGGAAATTTCCTGAATATGCTGCGCGATCCCGTAACCATGCATGGGACCGCGAGTCAGCGTTTGCAGGATGAGCATATCCAGCGTGCCGGGGAGCAACTCATTTTTAGCCACGATCTCTCCGTTGATTCTCCATAGACTGCCTTCATAGATAATCTATGGGAGATTAGACGGGAACGCTTGAAAAATGTCAACGCAGGGTATTAGGAAGATCACGTCGATTTTGGTGCAGGACAACGCGCCGCGTGGCACTTTTATTAGTTGAATAGAAAGAAGAAGCGCTACTTCCAAGGCAGGGTTCCTGTTGAAAGTAGCGCCGAGTAGCTCATCTGGCTGACTGCGATGGTTTTACTGCAATTCTTGCTCTGCTCCGCTGGCTGAAGTTGCCGAGTTTGTCTGTGGTGTCTGTGCCCTGCCTGCGTTCAGGTGATCAAAATTCAGCATGGCATTAAAGATCAGGAAGTAACTGCCCGCCGTTTCATTG
>DASRCD010000384.1:0-3627 GCA_035653315.1 Candidatus Angelobacter sp. | reverse complement strand
GAGCGGAGCGACAGGAGTAAAGACATGAAAGGTCGTTTGAACTCGACCCTGTGGGCAGTGATTGGCGCAAATGCGGTCGCCTTTTTGGCAGTTCTTTGGCTGGCGTACCATGCCGGATCCATGTCCAGCGGCGTTGGCATTGCGGACGCCCCAAGCGTCAGCGGATCAGCGGGCGTTTATCTGGTAATTGCCCTGGTCGTGAGCGTGGGCGCTGTGGCGTTCACCATTATCCGCATCGCCAACCGCGTTCTTGATCCGGTGAAACGGATCTCAGAATTTGCCGAGCGTTTTGCCCAGGGAGATTACCGCACGCGCGCCGTGGTGGATTCCGCCGACGACTTCGGCTTCATCGCCGAGCAGTTGAACCGCGCCGCTGAAAGCTCCTCCCGCGCCATCTTTAATCAGGAAGCGCAGGAGAACCTGCAAAAGAGCGTCACGGAATTCCTGACCATTGTGAGCCAGATTGCTCGCGGCGACCTGACGCTACGAGGCCGCGTGAGTAATGACGCGCTGGGCAACGTAGTGGATTCTGTTAACTACATGCTCGATAACTTTGCCAAGGTGCTGGAGCGCGTTCGCAAAGCCGCCATTGATGTGCAATCAAGCGCAAATGAAATTCTGATTGCGTCGGAGGAGATGTCCACCGGCGCTATCCAGCAGGACCAGGAAATCACCAACACTTCATCCGCCGTGGAAGAGCTTACGGTTTCGATGAAGCAGGTATCAAACAACGCGGAAGCCAGCGCTGAAGCGGCCCGCCGCGCGCTGGATGCCGCTGAGCAGGGCAACCGCTCCGTGCGTGACACGCTGGAAGGTATGCAGCGCATTCGCTCTTCCGTACAGGCCACGGCAAAACGCATTAAAGCTTTGGGTGACCGTTCGCTGGAAATTTCAGAGATCGTCAACGTTATTAATGACATTACTGAACAGACCAACCTGCTGGCGCTGAATGCAGCCATTGAAGCGGCGCGCGCAGGTGAAGCCGGACGCGGATTTGCCGTGGTTGCCGATGAAGTCCGCAAGTTGGCCGAACACTCACGCAATGCGACGAAAGACATTGCCGCATTGATCAAGGCAATCCAGGCTGAAACCAACGACGCAGTGATCGTGATGGAAGAAGGCACCAAGGAAGTGGAAATTGGAGCACGCTTGGCCGATCAGGCCGGTAAAGCGCTGGAAGCAATTTCCAGCGTGGTGCGCCAGTCAGCGGAGCTGGTGCAGGAAATCTCACTGGCCTCGAAACAGCAGGTGCGCGGTACTGAAGGCGTGGCCAACGCCATGCAGATCATCTCAAACATTACTCGCCAGACCTCGCAGGGCGCACGGCAGACCTCGCGCACGGTGGAACAATTGGTGCACATGTCAGAACAGTTGAATGAAGCGCTCTCGCAATTCCGTGTCTCCACGGCCGGCGCAAACGCAAATGCTCTTCCCACAAGTGAGCCACGGCCTGAACTGGTAAGCGCGGCTGCAGCCACGGCATTTGGACGGAGATAAGCAGGTTGGAGCAGCGTCTTTTTTAACGAGTAGAGGAGAGACATGGCAGGGGGAGTAGTGACAGTCAGTGAGCATGAGCTAAGCGAGATTCGCGGCCTGATTGAAACGCGATCGGGAATTTTGTTCGACAATTCTCGCGAACGCTTTTTCTCCACCCGCGTTCTGGAACACGTGGAAGCGCGCAAGCTGACGCACGGCACTGACCTGCTGCGCCTGATCAAAAATTCCAACGTGGAATATGATTCGCTGCTGCAACGCCTGCTGACGCAGGAAACTTCTTTTTTCCGCTATCCGTCATTGTTTGAGGCGCTGGAGAAAAAAGTCCTGCCTGACCTGCACATGAAAAAATTCTGGGAAAGCCCGCGTTCGTTGCGCGTCTGGAGCGCTGGTTGTTCAACGGGCGAAGAAGCTTACAGCATCGCTATGACCGTGGCGGACACCATTGAATTTGCCGACGCATGGAACATCCACATTCTGGCCACAGATGTGAGCCGCGAAGCCCTGAACCATGCCGAGCATGGAGTGTATGAAGCGCGCGATCTGGAAACGGTGACGCCGCGGCAGAGGGAGCAGTACTTCTCGCGCACAGGCGAATATTACACAGCGCGTCCGCGCATCCGCAACCTGGTAACGTTTGCGCCCATGAACCTGGCGCAAGTTGTGTATATGGGGAAATTTGACTGCATCTTCTGCATGAACGTGCTGATTTATTTCTCTGAAGAACGTCAGGCGCAGTTGATACAGCGTTTTTATGAATACCTTGAGCCCGGTGGATATTTGTTTTTGGGCCATGCGGAATCCATCAATCGGGCTGACGTGAAATTTGATACGCATGTGTACCGCGATTCACGCATTTACCAGAAGCCGGCCAATGTTGCGCGCGCGGCCACAGCGCAGGAGAAAGCTTGAACGGGCAGGGAACAGAATTCGTGGAGGTCTTCTTACAGGAAGCGTCTGAGCGCCTGCAATTTTTGCGGGAATACTCAGGCATTCTGCAAGATCCGTATCCACGCATGGAAGACGTGGAGCGGCTCTATATTGCTGCGCATACGCTGGGCGGAACGTCAGCGTCCTACGGCTATCCACTATTTTCTGAAATTGCCGGCAAACTGGCCCACATCTTTCAATATGCATTGAACGCCGGCATATCCGCCGATGCCGCCGCGCCGCTGGTTGAGTTCATCTCTGAAGCAGTGGCGCTGCTGGAATCTGATCTGATCATGATCAGCACCAATGCCGTTGAGTCCGAAGAAGACATTGCGGCATTCAAGCAGCGTTATCCATTCGCCTTCCAGACCACAGTTGCGGCAGCGCCACAGCCAGAACAACCGCCGCAGCCGGCTACGCAAGAGCCAGTGAAGCAGGTAGAAGCACAGATGCCTGCCCAGAAACCTGCCATCGCAACGCCGGTTGAAATTGCGCCTGAGCCTCTGCCAGAAGATGGCGAAGTGCCTGCCGAAGTGCTGGAATTCTTTATTCCGGAAGCAGAAGAACATTTGCAGGTGGTCACGCATTGCCTGCTCTCGCTGGAAACCAATCCCAGCTCTGAGCAGGTGCATCGTTTATTGCGCGCTATGCACACGGTGAAAGGATCAGCGGCACAGGTTGGCTTGCATCGCATTGCGCATGTGGCCCACCGCGCGGAGGATTTGATTGGCCGTTTGCGTGAAGGCGCGCTGCGTCCCAGCGCTGAAATCAT
This sequence comes from Candidatus Angelobacter sp., assembly GCA_035653315.1. Lineage (GTDB taxonomy): Bacteria > Acidobacteriota > Terriglobia > Terriglobales > Acidobacteriaceae > Angelobacter. Next base: position 431 of record DASRCD010000384.1, on the reverse strand, counting down.
TGATATTTGCCTGGACGCGGTGGATACGCTCAAGAAATTTCTGTATCACCAGTGGACGGACGATGCTGCCATGCGTTCTTCCGTTCAGACACTGTTCTCACGTATCAGCCGTCTTGCGCCTGCGGAGAAGGAACCGGAAGTCCCGCCCACAGTAGCAGAGCAACCGCAAGCCCCAACGCCTGCCGTTGATCTGCAGGAAATGAAGCTGAAAGCAGCGCCTGCATCAAGCGCCGAGCCGATTGTTCCTGCTGTAGTCGAGCCTGCCGCGATGACGCAGCCAATGGCAGTGGCCGAACTCAAAAAGCCGGAAGGCATTGAGAAATTTGCCGACGAAGAGTTCCTGCGCAAGGAACCTGCGTCCATGCCGCAATCCAAGTCCGTGCGCATTGGGCTGGAGCGGCTGGACCGCATGATGAATGCCGTGGGCGAGT
>DASRCD010000383.1:0-3363 GCA_035653315.1 Candidatus Angelobacter sp. | reverse complement strand
GCCGCGCTGGAAGACCGCGACTTTCTGATTCCCGACGATGTGAAATCAGCGGCGCTGCCGGTATTGCGGCATCGCGTGATGATGAAGCCAGAAGCCGAACTGGAAGGCCTGGACAGCGACCGCGTGCTTGCTGAAATTATTAGTTCGGTTGAGGTCCCCAAATAATGCAGAAATTGCTTGCGCCGGAGCCATTGAGCGCACGCGCCGGGCGCGCAAAGCGCCTGAGCTTTGGCTTTGGCCGGCGGTTTTTTCTTGTCGCGCTGCTTGGCCTTCTGTGGGCCATTCCTGCGTTCTGGAATGCGCGTTTTCTTCTGATCATGGCTGCCTGGGACGCATGTGCTCTGATCGCGTGGGCTGTTGATTTGTTCCGTCTTCCCGGCCCTGAGAGGCTGATTGTGGAACGGTCGTGGGATGGTCCGCCATCGCTCAGTAATAACGTGCGGGTGAAGCTTGAAATTCAAAATGAGAGCGGCGTTTCTATTGAGTGCCTCGTGCTGGATGATCTTCCGAAATCGCTGATTGCGGAGCCACCAACTCTGGAGATCAAGGCAGGCGCAAAAGATTCCGGCTCAGCGTGTTATACAGTTCGTCCGCTGGAACGTGGCGATATAACATTGGGCGCGGCTTACCTGCGCTACCAGAGCGGCTCTCACTTTGCTGAGCGTTGGGCACGCGCCGATCTGCAACAGACGATCCGGGTGTTCCCCGATCTGGAAGAGGCCAAGAGGCACAACCTTTATCTTTCTCGTGCGCGGCAGATTGAACTGGAAAAACGCCTCATCCGCCAGCGCGGCGTGGGCCGGGAATTTGAGAGCCTGCGCGAATACCAACCGGGAGACGAGTTCCGCAACATCTGCTGGACAGCGACCGCGCGCCGAGGCAAGCATGTAACTAAGCTCTTTCAGGTGGAACGCAGCCAGGCTGTCTGGATTGTGATGGACGCAGGACGCCTTTTGCGCGCTCGCGTGGGCGAACTGAGCAAGCTTGACCTTTCAGTAAACGCAGCGCTGTCGCTTTCACAGATTGCGCTTTACTCCGGTGACCGCGTTGGGCTGCTGGTATATGGCCGCAATGTTCAGCAGCGTGTTGGTCTTGGGCGCGGACTGGGTCACATGCGCGCGATCATTGAAAGCCTGGCATCCACGCATGAAGAAGTTGCTGAAGCCGACCATCTACGCGCGGCGTCAGTGCTGATGCAATTGCAGAAACAGCGCTCGCTGATTATCTGGATCACGGACCTTGCGGATACCGCCATGACGCCTGAAGTAATTGAGAGCGCGTCGCAAATACTTTCCAAGCATCTACTGCTGTTCACAGTGATTGCGCAGAATGACCTGAATGAACTGGCGGCGCAGCGGCCGGAAAACGCAGAAGAGCTCTATGAGATAGCAGCAGCGCAGGAGATGGTGCACCGGCGGGAGACGCTGATTGGCAAGGTGCGCAATAAAGGGGCGTTGGCCCTGGAGATTGCGCCAAGCAGGCTGACAACATCGCTGGTGAATCAATATCTGGAAGTGAAGGAACGGAATTTAATTTAAAACTATTTCCTGAGATGAAGGCACGCGACCGCTCCGGCCCCTGCCGGGCATTTGGGCCACGGCGTATCACTGGTGAGATCGAAATAAGAAGCATCTGCCGCTTCTGCCGGTCCGCATCTTTCCCATTGTTCTTGAGCGGAGTAGCGAAAATATTGAATAGCATGCCATACCGGAGAAAATCTTTCCACCAATTGGGCAATCATTGCTGCGTCAAACACCTGCAGCCAACTTCGAACACCGCGCTTGCCGAAAGGCACGCTGATCAGGCATGAACCGCCCGGCTTGAGTACACGCCGAAATTCAGCCACGGCATCAAGGTAAGATTGCGGAGCTTCTGCAACGGAAGTTCCCGGCGCATAACGTGTGGTATCCATTCCAATGTGTTCAAGAACGGAGAGGCTGACCACAGTGCGAAAGGAATTGTCGCGAAAGCTGGTATGGCGCAAATCACCATAAACATAGGTAATGTTTTCCGCGCGATATTCTTCGGGAGCCAGCGTCATGATAGTGATGTCGCGTTGGCGCAGCCTGGGATGCTCCAGAATCAATGCGTGGTTCAAGGTTGAACCGGCATCCAGCAGAGTGCCGGAATCTTCTGTAAGCTGCGAGAAGAGCCAGGGATATTCAACTAGACGTTCATCCAGCCAGCGCCCATAGCCGGGCGGCAACTGTTCCTGAGGGAGTGGTGTGGCAAGCACTCTCTTGAGTTCGCGGAGTTTGTAGCAACCATACCAGCGATGATTGGAATAATGATTTGGCGAAAAAACAAACAGCCGCGCTTTGATTGCCTGCGCTATGGAGCTCTGGTTCAGACGCTGAAATAACATTGCCGGGAGATGATGACGTTCCATCCTAGCAGCACTCCTTAGACGAAGGGCAAGGCTGTTAAACTCAATAGAATGGAAACACATGATTCAGTCAGCGAAATGGCTGCCTCTTATGCGCAAAAGGCCGTGATGATTGCGCATGAATTCAACGTCAGGCTCGACTTTAGCGAAAACTCGCTGATGGAAGTGGAAACCATTCTGGCGCAGCTTGCCAATGATCTTCCGCAGGGCGGCCCTTCCAGCGACGAGTTGACGGAGATGTGCAAGCTTTGGGGCAGTTATTTTGGGGAGGTGGTGCGCCAGCGCTTTGGCGGCGACTGGAGCATTGAGACGTATCCGGGCAAGCAATTCGCCACACTCACGCTGAATGTAGCGGGCAACAAACTTTTTCCTTCCATGAAGGTGCACCGGCGGCTGACCGTGGGGGAAAGCGATAATCTTTGGTCTTTTTACAAGATGGTAAAAGCTAAGCTGGAGACCGTGGCAGGCGGGAAGATCCAGTAAGCAATTTGGTAACTGGGCAATTTGTAAATAGATCGCTGTGATTGGATCATGAATCAGAAAGATTGAGTGGATGCTTGTGCTGCCTCATGCAGGTTAGCCTTTAGAGCATGGTAGGGATAGGGCCCCTCGCTCTGCTCGGGATTGCTGAAAGAAATTACGGCTTTTCCAGCCATGCTGCCGGCGGCAGCTCTTCTTTCAGGGCCACACCACTGATTTGTTTCGCCATCATCTGTGCGGCCAGAGCGATGATTCTTACCGCGGCAGCTTCGGCGCTTACTCCGCGCGCATGAATATTAGAAATCAGGTTTCGGCTGGAATCATTCTGTCCTTGCCCCGGAGCGTAGGCCATATAAGCTGAGAGGCTTTCCGCAGTGGCTAGTCCGGGACGTTCACCGATGAGCAGCACGATTACCTTTGGCTGAAGCAGCTCTCCCACATCATTCATTACGCCAACGCGGCAGTAGCGGATTGCGAATGGACGGCCCAGCTTCCAG
>DASRCD010000382.1:0-5327 GCA_035653315.1 Candidatus Angelobacter sp. | reverse complement strand
GATCAGCCAGTAGCTTCCCAGCTTAATCCAACGGCGGATCGCCTGCGTTTGCCGGACGGGCCTCCGTTGTAGCGCGAATCACGGCGGTTTCGTCAGTAAAGAGGCTCTTTAAGCCATCACTGGGCCTGACTGGCGTGGCTGTGATCTGATAATGCGATTCATCCAATCGCGTATAACGGAACTCATACCCAGACTTGATTACTGGCTCCTGCAAATAAGAAGGATCCAGCAGTTGAGCATGGTCCGGCGAAGGCTGATCCTCTTCCTTCGCGGAGAGAGCTTGCAGGCTCGTGGGAAATCCCTGCGCTGGATATGTAGTCTGGTAGGTAATGATCGCCGTATTCAACGTGCGCAACACGGAAGCGGCTGATTGTTCAGGATCATCTTGCACCTCACGCCGTCCCGTTCGCAGAAGCTCTTCAGCCAAATCAGTTTTTTGCCACTGGCCAATTTGCTGAATGCGCCATTCATTTTCTTCCAGCTTCATTCCAATAAATATCGTTTGAGAATGGTTTTTCTGGGTAATTTCCAACTCGACCAGCGCTGTATCGCCCGCGGTGTAAGTGTTCTTAAAGGTGAGCATGACTTTTTCTGCGCCTGTTTTCTCTACCATCTCCCAGGAGTTACCGCTATCACTGCGGGTAAGAGTTCCACCATCGCGCTCCAGATTTTTGGTGATCATGAGTTTATCGGCCAATGCATCCCTGTCTTGCTTGGGAAGCTTGGCCAGATGCTCTTCCACCTTGGCCGGCAGGTGCTTTGCAAAATCTTCAAACTTTTTCGCCGTGGCGAATTCTTCCAGAGCGTCTTGTGGAGAACTTTGTGCTTGGGCAGCAAGAGCAGAACCGATCAAAATAACAAGACAAAAAATTTGAGCTTTCATGACTCGCACCATCTTTCAACACCAGGGCCTCAGGTCTTTTAGACGTATTGCAGCCCTGCCTTGTTCCGCACCATTCAGTAAATCTTTACTGCATAATCCTTCCACGCGCAATGATCGCTGGAGTGCTGAAGGATCGGTCTAGAATTGTACCTGCGGGCCTGCGTATCCCCCACGCACGCCGCAAAACTCTCGTCCTTTGGATGCTACAATAAAGAGACAGCATGCCGGTTGAAAACCCCACAGTAGCGCCTCCGCAGGAAAAATCTGCATTGCCACAAAGCCCCATTAAGGTAGGCTTTGTCAGTCTTGGCTGCCCCAAAAATCTTGTCGATAGCGAAGTGATGATGGGCATGCTGCAGACTGGCGGCGCGCAAATCACTACCCAGGCGGAAGATGCTGATGTAATCGTGGTGAACACCTGCTCGTTCATCGACACGGCCAAGCAGGAATCAGTAAACACCATCCTTGAAATGGCACAGCACAAGGTGAATGGCAAGGCGAAAAAACTGGTTGTTGCCGGATGCCTGGTGGAGCGCTATCGCACGGAAATCCAGAAAAATATTCCTGAAGTGGACGCCGTGGTTGGCACAGGCGAGTTGGACCAGATTCTTGCCGCTGCGGGAATTCAGACAGGGCCTGCGCCCCAGAACACCAATTCTCCTTTTGTAATTTTGAATTCTTCTTCGGCCAGCCAGTCGTTGAAGTCAGGCATGCCGGCCCGCGCTGAAGGCTTGGCGCGCGAACAGAGCGGGCGCTTCTCCCGCGCGGAATGGGATGGCGCCATTGCCGACCTGCCCAACTATCTGTATGACGAAACCACGCCGCGCGTTCTGGCCACGCCCAAAGCATCTGCCTATATCAAAATCGCTGAAGGGTGTGACCATCCCTGCGGCTTTTGCATCATCCCCCAGCTTCGCGGCAAATTCCGCTCGCGCCATTTTGAATCGGTCATTGCGGAAGCGCAGCGCCTGGCTGCAAACGGTGTTCGTGAGATTACTCTCATTGGGCAGGATACAACCTGCTACGGTGAAGATCTCGGCATAAAAGATGGCCTTGCCCTGCTGCTGGAACGGCTGGCGCAGATTCAAGAGCTGCGCTGGGTGCGTTTTCTTTATGCTTATCCCAACAAGATCACGGGCAAGCTGCTGGAGACGATCGCGCAGAATGAAAAGATCTGTTCCTATATCGATGTGCCGCTACAGCACGCCTCGGCATCCGTTCTTAAGCGGATGAAGCGCGGCGCGGGCGCAGAGATATTCCTGAAATCGATAGAAAAAATGCGCCGCACCATTCCCGATCTGACGCTGCGCACTTCATTCATCGTCGGCTTCCCTGGTGAAACAGAAGAAGACTTTAATCAGCTCTGCGAGTTCGTGAAAGCCGCTCAGTTTGACTGGCTGGGCGTATTCAGCTACTCCGATGAAGACGGCTCAGCGGCTTACGCTCTGGACGGCAAAGTTCCTCTGCGTGAGATTGAGCGACGCCGTAAAAAGCTGATGCAGATTCAGCGCCAGATCAGCAAAAAGAACAAACGTAAATTGATCGGACGGCAATTTGACGTGCTGGCCCTTGGCCCTTCAGAAGAAACTGACCTTCTCTGGGAAGGCCGCGCGGCCATGCATGCTCCGGAGATCGACGGCAAGCTATTTATCAATGATTTTGGCGACCATGAAGAACTTGTGCCGGGTACTTTCTACCGCTGTGAAATCACTGAAGCACACGATTATGATCTGGTGGCAAGAATCGTTGGTTAATTTTTGCTATCTAATTGGATATGCCAAAAAAGAAACCTGTCTCGCTTCGTTGCCCCACCTGCCGCACCCTGGTCATGCGAGGGCAAGAAAATTTTCCTTTTTGCAGTGATCGCTGCCGCCTGATTGATTTAGGCAAGTGGGCCAGCGGCGGATACCTGATTTCCACGCCCATCACTGATCCTGAGCAATTGGAAAATATTGCGGAAGAGCAAGCGCGAAAAAGCCCTGACGACACATTTTCAAGAAAGCAGTAAGTTCCGCATAGCTCCAGGTCAAACTGCCGAACCTCCCAGGAACAGGCTTTACAGGTATGAGTGGTGTACGCTATGGATGAGCACTGCACTGAATTCTCTTTCAAACTTGCGTGAGGATCAATGAACGGTAAACCAGCAGAAGTGGTAGTACCGATCAAATCCCGCTTCTCCTGGCTGATCGCCACGTTCTTTGGCATTGGCCATCTCAAGCCCGGCCCGGGCACATGGGCTTCCGCGGTCACTGTGATCTTATGGTGGGCTGTCGCGCAAGCTCTTCCAGCAGCATGGTTGCTGCCTCTAGCCATTCTTGTTTCCGTAGCAGTCACACTCATCGGCATCCCGCCTTCCACTGTGGTTGCAAGGGAAAGCGGACGTGAAGATCCCGGCTTTGTGGTGATTGATGAAGTTGCCGGACAGATGATTGCCCTGATTGGCGTCCCGCTGCATTGGAAATACCTGGTCGCGGGTTTTATACTCTTTCGTAGCTTTGACATAGTGAAGCCGTTCCCTCTGCGTCGTCTGGAAGACCTGCCGGAAGGGACCGGAATCATGATGGATGACGTGGGAGCAGGGCTGTACGCGCTTGTTTTGCTTCAACTCTGGTTGCACTTTATAGCGCGATAGGCCACACCTTTTATGGGTATTACGGAAAGTCTGCTGGGCAGAAAAAGTTCTGATGGCAATCCCTACATAGAGGCCATTGATCCGCCTGCCTCATTGCCCGGCGGAGAAGTCAGGATTATTGGGCGCGCGCTGAAGCCGCCGCAACTTGCCCGCCCAGAAGTCGAGTTTAACGGCACGGATGGCTCCATTGTTGTCAGCTCAGAAAATTTTGTGATCGCGCGCGTGCCTTATGGCGCGCATTCCGGTGAAGTAAAAGTCCACAGCAATGGCCATATCAGCAATGGACGCGAACTGAAAATTGGCCAGCCCATTGCGGAAAGCCTGCATCCCGTGGCAAATCCAGCCGTGGACCATGACGGCAACATTTACGTCACTTACTCCGGCGGGCGCGGACAGAAAGTGCCGGTTGCCATTTATAAAATTGACACTGATTACAACGTAAAGCCATTTCTGGCCGACCTGATGAACGCCACCGGCATGGCATTTGACTCCCAGGGCGAGCTTTATGTCTCCTCGCGTTATGACGGCACTGTGTACCGCGTGGCGCAGAATGGCACGTTAAGCACTTACGCTGAAGGCATGGGCGTGGCCACAGGCATTGCTTTCGATCGCGAAGGCAGCCTGTATGTAGGCGACCGCGGCGGCACAATCTGGCGCATTGCGCCTGACCGGCAGATTTTTGTTTATGCCACGCTTGAGCCCAGCGTAGCTGCTTACCATCTGGCATTTGGCCCTGACGGAAAAACCCTTTACGTCACCGGCCCCACAACATCCAGCTTTGACGCGGTCTATAGCGTGGATTCCCACGGCACTGTTCAGGTTTTCTATCGCGGGCTGGGCCGTCCGCAAGGTCTGGCATTTGATGCGCAGGGAAATCTCTATGTCGCGGCTTCGCTCAGCGGAAGGCGAGGTATTGTGAGGATCACGCCGGAAAAGCAGGCCAGTCTTGTAATTGCCGGACATGACCTGATCGGGCTGGCCTTTACCCATACCGGCAATGTTGTGCTGGTCACAAAGAATTCCGTTTTCCATCTCACCTGGGGCATACAAGGCCTGCCGCTGATTTAAACTGCTCAAGTGAACGCAGAAATCATTGCCATTGGCTCAGAGCTGCTCACTCCGTATCGCCAGGATACGAACTCGCTTTTTCTTACCGCCAAGCTCAATGAGATTGGCATTGAAGTAAGTTTCAAGACGATTGTCGGCGACCGGCGCTCTGACCTGGTTGGCGCGGCCCGCATGGCGCTTTCACGCGCTGATGTTGTGATCTTCAGCGGCGGCCTGGGGCCCACTGAAGACGACCTGACGCGCGAGTGTGTTGCTGAAACGGTTGGCCGCAGATTAAAACGCCATGCCCGCATTGTGGAAGACTTGCGCGCCCGCTTTGCCGCTCGCGGCTGGAAGATGGCGGAGAACAACGAACGGCAGGGCGATGTTATTGAAGGCGCTGAAGCGCTCGACAATAAGCGTGGTTCCGCGCCGGGGCAGTTTCTGCACATCAATGACGCCGGCGGACATGCGATCATCATCCTGCTTCCCGGCCCGCCACATGAACTGAAAGCCATGTTTGAAGAGCAATGCATGGACAGGCTTAAACAACTTGTCCCCGCACAACACATTGTGACGCGCGAATTGAGAATTGCCATGATTGGTGAATCCATGGCAGATAAGCGCGCCGCCCCAATCTATAAAGCGCACACCGGGGTTGAAACCACCATCCTTGCAGGCTCTCCGGGTGAGGTGCAACTGCACCTGCGCGCGCAGGCGGGCACACTGGAAGAGGCGCAGCGCCGTGTGGATGCCTTAGCCACA
>DASRCD010000381.1:0-8110 GCA_035653315.1 Candidatus Angelobacter sp. | reverse complement strand
AACTCATTTCCAACAAAAGAGCGTGGGCTGACCAGGAGAAGCGGCGCAAGATTGAAAATCTTGCGCTGATGCTCTGCGGCGCTATCTATGCCCAGGGACGCGTAGGGCTGATGCTCAACGTTCGTAAGCAGGACCTTGCCGGTGTGCTGGCCGTTCTACCTGCATTGCAAAAGCCGACGATTTCAACTTTGAGTGATGGCGAATGGGTGGCAGTGAATACAATTATTGAAGAGACCACCGCATGGAGGATCATGCCGCAATTGAAAGCTGCCAAAGCCGAAGGAATTGTTGAGTATCCGTTGAACAAGGTGGTGCTGTGATGCGCATACTGCGCGGACGGCAAGCAGAAGCACGTGTGCGAGTGCTGGAAAAACGCGGCGCAACCGACCTTGCCCGGGTGGAAAAACAGGTCAGCAGGATTGTGGCGGACGTTCGAAAAAACGGCGACAAGGTGCTGCGAAGGTATGCCGCAAAATGGGACGACGTTCACCCCAGGCAGCAGCTTCGAGTGTCGCAAGCCGAATTAGAGCAGGCCTGGAACTCAGTCACTCAAGAATTCAAGAGTGCACTGAAGATCGCCGCAGCCAATATCCGGCAGTATTGCCAATGGCAGATGCCACAATCGTGGCGCAATCCACTTGGTACTGGAATTCAAGTGGGGCAAGTGATACGGCCGCTACAATCGGCTGGATGTTACGTTCCCGGTGGCAGATATCCATTGCCTTCCACCATGCTCATGACTGTGATCCCGGCGCAGGTTGCCGGCGTAAAAGAAATTCGCGTGGTCTCACCCCGACCAGCTCAGGAGACATTAGCGGCAGCTTTTTTTCTTGGCGTGAATGAGTGTTACCGGATCGGCGGGGCGCAAGCGATTGCAGCCCTGGCCTATGGCACGAATTCGATTCCAAAGGTGGATAAAATTGTAGGGCCGGGAAACCTGTTTGTGACCGCCGCGAAAAAGCTGGTGGCATTTGATTGCGGCATTGACTTTCTTGCCGGACCAACGGAAGTTGTGATTGTGAGCGAAAACGGAGATGCGCGTTTTATAGCGGCCGACCTGGTAGCGCAGGCGGAACATGATCCTGATGCACTTGCTGTCTTTATTACCTCCTCTGCTTCATTGGCAAAGCAAGTAGCCGATGAGGTAAAAGCGTCCGCCGTGAAAAATGGCACTGCCCAAACATCACTCAAGCAAAATGGCGCAGTACTTGTTGCGGAATCGCATGAGCAGGCACTTGAATTTGCCAACCGGATCGCGGCAGAGCACATCACCGTGAGCGAGGAAGACCTGCCATTCATCTTCAATGCGGGATCGATTTTTGTGGGTGACTACTCTCCGCAAGCAGCCGGTGATTACGCCGTAGGTCCAAATCATGTGCTGCCAACCGGCGCTGTTGCGCGTTTTCGCGCAGGCCTGAGCGTCCAGGATTTTGTAAAGACCATTTCCGTTCAGCAGTTATCGCGTGAGGGACTGGACCACATTGGCCCTGCTGTGGTCACGTTGGCGGAGGCTGAAGGTCTTAAGGCCCATGCACAATCGATCCGTGTGAGGTCTGCCAATGCTTAAAGCACGCAAATGCCTCCACGCCATGAATGAATATCATTCTCCTCTGGAGATTGAAGGCATTGATCTCCGGCTTGACCTGAATGAGAACACCACGGGTTGCTCTCCGCGGGTACTGGCAAAAATAAAAAATATGGATGCGCAGACGCTGGCGCTCTATCCTTGCCGTGAGCAAGGGGAAAAGCTGGTTGCGGGTTTTCTAGGCCTTTCTCTATCACAAACCCTGCTCACCAATGGCGCCGATGAGGCAATTGATCTTCTCTGCCGCACTTATCTTGAGTGCCAGGATGAAATGATCATCGTGGTTCCCACCTTTACCATGTATGAGTTTTTCGCGCAGACAGCAGATGCGCGGATTGTACGCATATCAACAGGGCCGGAGTTTAGCTTTCCGGCGGAAGAAATACTTGATGCAATCAGCCCGCGAACGCGGATTATCGTGATCTGCAACCCCAATAATCCAACCGGCGTGGCTGCAAGGCGCTCTGAAATCTTGAAAGTGATTGAGGCGGCTCCTGATGCAGCCATCCTGCTCGATGAAGCTTATTTTGATTTCAGCCAACAGACCTTAATGGACCAGATTGGCAAAATCTCTAATCTGTTTATCATTCGCACTTTTTCCAAAGCTTATGGATTGGCAGGCATGCGTCTGGGAGTGCTCGCGGGGCATCAGGAACAAGTATCTTTGCTGCGGCGCGTCGCGCCGCCTTTTAATATCAATGCGTTCGCCCTTGAGTGCCTGGAAGAAGCATTGGCCGACAGCGAATTTGTAAGAGATTATGTCGCCCAGGTCTGTGCCAGCCGCGAGTGGCTGCAGAATGAACTGCAACAGCTCGGATTCAAGTGCTGGCCAAGCCACACAAACTTTTTATTGTGCCGCTTTGGCGATTTAAAGAAAACGGTATTGCAAGCAATGCGGAAGCGAGGCATTGCTCTACGCGATCGTCCGGATTGCGAAGGCTGTGTTCGCATCAGCATTGGAAAACAGCACGAAATGGAACGATTAATTACAGAGTTAAAGCAGATTGTTCCTGTTTCCACCTCAAGCAGGCAGGCGGCGCGATGAAGAAGACTGCAACAAGAAAAGCGCGCCTCAATCGCGTGACCACAGAAACACAGATCCAGATTGCTTTAACCATTGAAGGCCGAGGACGCTATGAAGTCTCTACCGGCATCCGCTTTCTGGATCACATGCTGGAACTTTTTTCACGCCACGGAGCATTCGATTTGAAGCTGAAAGCAACTGGCGATCTGGATGTTGACCAGCACCACACCGTGGAAGATGTGGGAATTGCGCTGGGAGAGGCGTTTCGCGGAGCACTGGGGGACAAGCGGGGTATCATGCGCGCCGGCTATTTCCTGATGCCAATGGATGAAACACTGGGGCTGGCAGCCATTGATTTTAGCGGACGCGCCGCCGCCGTAATTAGTACACAAGTTAAAACGAGGCTGGTAGGCGATTTACAGTCTGAGTTGGTGGACGATTTTTTTGAGGGTTTCGCTCGTGGTGCGCAAGCGAATGTGCATTTAAAGACGATGTACGGCCGGTCTAATCATCATAAGATTGAAGCCTTGTTCAAAGCTTTTGCACGCGCATTGCGCGTAGCCTGTTCACGCGACCGTCAACTTGCCAAAATGCTGCCCAGCACCAAGGGGCTCTTATGATCGCAATTGTGGATTATGGCGCGGGCAACATCAGCTCGGTCAAAAAAGCGCTGGAGCATCTTGGGGCTGAAGCACAAGTCACGTCTGATCCTGAAGTGATTACCGCTGCTGAAAAGATCATAGTCCCAGGAGTAGGCCATTTCAGCCGCTGCAAAACCTTAAATGAAGTTTTGCGCTCTTCTGTAATGGAATCTATTTCTGCCGGCAAGCCATTTCTTGGCATCTGCGTGGGAATGCAGTGGCTTTTTCAAGGCAGCACCGAAGCGCCGGAAACTCCCGGTACGGCGCTCTTCTCCGGCGAATGCGCCCGCTTCCCTGCTACTGTGAAATCGCCGCACGTAGGCTGGAACCAGATTGAGGTTAGCAGCAGTTCGCGCCTGCTGCGTGGGATAAAAAGCGGCGCATTTGTTTATTACACCCACTCTTATCGCGCTCCCGTGGTGGCGGAAACAGTGGCCTGCACGCACTATGGTGAAGCTTTTTCCGCCGCAATAGAACGCGGCAATATATTTGGCGTGCAATTCCATCCGGAAAAATCAGCAGAAACAGGCCTCAAGCTTTTGGAGAACTTCTGTGCTCTCTGAAAAGCTGGCTAAACGCATTATTGCCTGCCTGGATGTGGATGCCGGGCGCGTGGTCAAGGGCATTCGGTTCAAGAAATTGCGGGATGCAGGTGATCCGGCCGAACTTGCTCATTTGCATGCTGAAGCCGGGGCAGATGAAATTGTTCTGCTTGACATTACCGCGACATCAGAAGGGCGCAAGACATTGGTGGAAACAGTCCGGCGCACCGCACGAGAGCTGTTTGTTCCTTTTACTGTAGGCGGCGGGGTGCGCACGCTGGAAGATGCGGCCAGAATCTTTGATGCCGGAGCAGACAAGGTGAGCATTAATTCGGCAGCGGTAGCCAATCCGGCACTCATCACGGAAATCGCAAATCGTTTTGGCTCACAAGCCGTGATTGTTGCCGTTGATGCACGACGAGGAACAGCAAGCGCGAATGACGCGGAAGTTTTTGTAGTCGGTGGTCGCTCCGCCACCAGCAAGCTTGCGCTCACATGGGCGAGGGAAGCCGAAGATCGCGGGGCGGGAGAAATCCTTCTTACATCCATGGACCGCGATGGAACGGGAATTGGCTTTGATTGCGAGCTTACTTCGGCAATGGCTGAATCCGTTTCAATTCCTGTAATTGCTTCCGGTGGCGCTGGCAATGCCCAGCACTTTCTTGAAGTTTTTTCCGCAGGCAAAGCGGATGCCGCGCTCGCCGCTTCCATCTTTCACTTTGGCACCCATGCCGTTGCAGACCTGAAGCAGGCATTGCTTGCCGGAGGCATTCCCATGAGGTGGCCATGCTGATCCCTTCCATTGATCTAATGGGCGGCAAGATTGTGCAGCTTGTGCAGGGTGAAAAGAAAGCCCTTGAATTTGAAAATTTCAATTACTGGATTGAGCGCTTCTCACAATATCCCCTGGTGCAGTTAATTGATCTGGACGCGGCCATGGGGAAAGGCAATAATCATGAACTGATCGCAATGATCTGCCGCAAACTTCCCTGCCAGGTAGGCGGCGGTATTCGCGATATTCAACGGGCACAAGAACTCATTGCGCTGGGTGCGATGCGCGTCATTTTCGGATCTGCACTACTCCAAAATGACGCAATCAATACTTCCCTGGCGAAAGATGCTGAAACATCATTAGGCGCTGACAGGCTCACATTCGCCATTGATACACGCGGGGGAAAAATTGCGATTCAAGGCTGGAAAGAATCCACTAACATAGATCCCACGGAAATGATTCATACCCTGGATTCCTATTGCAGCGCTTTCCTTTACACACATATCGATACGGAAGGCACCATGCAGGGCTTTCCTTTAGATCTGGCAAAAAAACTGGCTGAGCAAACAAGCAAGCGGCTGATTGTGGCCGGAGGAATTAAATCGCGAGAAGAAGTAAACCAGCTTGATGTCATGGGCATAGATGCCGTGGTTGGCATGGCCATTTATACCGGAGCCATGCAATAACAAAAATGAAAACAACTAGAACTGCCCCGGAGCATCATTCTACGGACGCAACATGGACATGTGTGACTTGCGGTCATACATCCACAGAAAATTATTGCGTGAATTGCGGCGAGAAACGAAGGGATGATCATGATTTCTCTCTAGGGCATGTGATGGCTGAAGCCGCAGAGGCTTTTTTCCATGTGGATTCCAAAGTCTTTCGTACGTTGAAAACGCTGATTGTAAAGCCGGGCGAATTGACCAAAGAGTTCTTCCTGGGCCGCAGAAAGCCTTACATGTCTCCGCTGCAAACGTTTTTTGTCTGCAACCTGCTGTTCTTTTTGCTGCAACCCCTCACTGGCCTGGAAATATTGGCTCCACCATTACGGTATTTTGATAATCCCGGCTCAATGACTAAACGCCTGATCAACAAGCGCCTTGAGCATAAAGACATATCGCGCAACACAGAACAGTTTGAAGAGTTCTCTCTCAGCTTCTATCACAACTCTCATCTTCAGGCGAAGAGCTTGATTCTGGTATTAGCACTCATGCTTGCACTTATCATGGCGGCGCTCCAATTCCGCCGACATCGTTATTTTTCTGAGCATATTATCTTTTGTCTGCATGTGTATGCCTGGTGGCTTCTCTGGGTACTGGCGATTTTGATTGTGTTGGGACTTGCGTTTGCATTATCCAAATTAGCTGGGCACCAGATCAGCATTCGCTTTATTGATATTTTTGCAGTCATGCTGGAGTTTGGTGGATTAGGAGTGTATCTGTTTTTTGCCAGCCGAAGATTTTATGAGGACAAGGTGTTTCCCGGCATCGTGCAAGGAATCGCATTAACATATTGCGGATACCTTTTGTTCCACCTGTATCGTTATTTGTTGTTTTTCACCGTGCTGTATTCGACGTAGCCAGATCTTTCTTTCCGCGATACAAGCCAGCAATGCCGAATGTGTAAGGTATCCAAGTTACGCTGCTAAAGCCCGCAGATTTCATGCGCTCCAGCATTTGTTGTGGCGCAGGGAACTTATGCACTGACGCAGGCAGGTATTCATACGGGCCGCGCGAACCGGAAATCAAAGCGCCAATGCGCGGCAGGATATTGCGAAAATAGAAGCCATAGAGTTTGCCGAACAGCCCTCCGGGTTCACTGAAATCGAGAATACCAATCTCGCCTTGTGGCTTGAGCACCCGAAAAATTTCGCTCAGGCCGGCGTCATAGTTGGCGAGATTGCGAAAACCAAATGCGGAGACCACCAGATCCATGCTGTTTGCTGGCAAAGGCAGGTTGAGAGCGTCCGCTTCTATTGGCTGGATTTTGTGGACAGCAAACTTCGCCAGGCCGTGCTGAAGCATCTGATGGGAGAAATCAAGAGCATAAATGGAAGCGTTACTACTTTTCTTTGCAGCCGCTGATCTCAACGCAACCGACATATCGCCGGTGCCGGCACAGAGATCAAGCACTTGCGCGCTATTGCGGGCGAGAACAGGACTAAAGATGCGGGCCGTGCGCCGCCACCAGAGCCGGTCAACGTTCATGGAAAGAACGTGGTTGAGAAAGTCATAGCGCGGAGCAATCTCATTAAACATTTCCCGCACGGCGTTCGCAGCAGAACGCTCATCGGTAGTTCCGGCAGGCGTGGTGCCACGGGCAGGAACTTGCGATGAAATTTCAGCAGGAATTTTTGCCGGCTCAGGCATGATTGGTAATTGACTCCACGGCGCTCCGAACTATGTGGGCCGGCACATCGCTGGAAATCGTAACTTTGCCGATCCTTTGCGGAAGAATGAAATGCACGGCCCCGGCAACAGTTTTTTTGTCAGCGGAAAGAAGACCTAGAACGTCATCAACTCCACACGTTACCGGCGGCAAAGGTCCGTATGCTTGGATAGAAGACAGAATTTGCGCGGCTGTTTTTTCTCCGCAAAAATCCGCATCGCGGGCAATCATTGTTGCGGCCATCATTCCCCAGCCCACGGCTTCACCATGCAAAAAATGCGAATAATTTGTAGCGGCCTCAAGCGCATGACCAATCGTATGGCCAAAATTGAGAATACGGCGCAAGCCGGATTCTTTTTCATCCGCCGAGACCACCTGGGCCTTTACCCGAATCGAATCGGCAATGATACGCTGCACGGCTTTAGCATTGCGGTCGAGAATTTTGCCCGCATTCTTCCCCATGAATTCAAATAAAGCCCGATCACGAATTACACCGCATTTTAAAGCTTCGAAAAGTCCTGAACGAAATTCACGCTGGTCCAGAGTTTGCAAGATTTCAGGATCAACGAGCACGGCCCTGGGCTGGTGAAACGCTCCCACAAGGTTTTTCCCCCCGCGCAGGTTTACGCCTGTTTTGCCGCCAATGCTCGCGTCCAACTGAGCCACGACAGTAGTTGGAATCTGGATCACAGGAATTCCGCGCATGAAAATGGCAGCTAGGAATCCAGCGCTGTCGCCAATGACGCCTCCACCAAAAGCCACGATCACTGACCGTCGATCAGCCCTGGCATCTACAAGTTGTTCCGCAAGCTGCTCAACTGTGTGTAATCGTTTAGCTGGTTCCCCATCATGCGCTTCAAGAATCTCATAAGACAATCTGGCTTGTTGCAGGGATTTTTCCAGCACCGCGCCCCAGTGACGTCGCACATTGGGTGAAGTAACAAGAAATACGCGGCTCGATTGTGCTGGCAACACGCGTTTGATTTCGCGTCCTGCACGGCGCAGTAATCCCGCGCCAACAGATACCGAATAAAAGTTAGGTTTAGTTTTGACCTGAATGGAATCCACGCAGAGATGATGATAAATGATGGAGCAGGAGATCGCCCTGAAAACGCGGAAAGACGCAGAATGCGGAGCAGGTGTTACCATTTTATT
>DASRCD010000380.1:0-13360 GCA_035653315.1 Candidatus Angelobacter sp. | reverse complement strand
GGTCCCACCGAGCAGACGGTGGTCGCGCTCGCCGAGCGGTTGGAGAAGGGCGACGTCATCATTGATGGCGGCAACAGCTATTTCAAAGATGACGTTCGCCGCGCGAAGCTGATCGAGCCGAAGGGCATTCATTATATGGACGTCGGCACCTCCGGCGGCGTCTGGGGCCTTGAGCGCGGATATTGCATGATGATCGGCGGTCCGAAAGCGGCGTTCGAGCGCCTGCAGCCGATTTTCAAGACGCTGGCGCCGGGCAAGGGCGAGATCCCACTGACGCCCGGCCGCGAGAGCCGCAAGAGCACCGCCGAAGACGGATACCTCTACTGCGGCAACTCCGGCGCGGGACATTTTGTGAAGATGGTCCACAACGGTATTGAATACGGGGTAATGCAAGCTTACGCGGAAGGTTTTGATATTTTCCGCAATGCATCATCAGAGCAGCTTCCAAAGGACTACCGTTATGACCTGAATCTGCCGGACATTGCAGAGGTCTGGCGGCGCGGCAGCGTGGTGGCCTCATGGCTCCTTGATCTTGCGGCCATGGCGCTGGTGGAAAATCCCACACTTTCCGAATATACGGGCATTGTCCAGGATTCAGGCGAAGGCCGTTGGACCGTGAATGCCGCGTTGGAAGAAGCCGTTCCAGCGGATGTTCTCACCGCCGCTCTTTATACGCGCTTCCGTTCTCGCAGGGACCATACTTTTGCCGAGAAAATGCTGAGCGCCATGCGGCAAAAATTCGGCGGCCATATTGAACTGAAGGCCCAGAATATAGATAAGAATTAACGCCAAAGATTAAGGACTGGATCGATGCCTCAAGTTGAACATGAAGTACCCGCATCTGAGCAAACACCTTCTGGATCGCCTCCGCCTACCGGCCCCTGCGTTATGGTCATCTTCGGCGGCACGGGTGATCTAACAGCGCGCAAGCTTTTCCCTGCCCTCTACAATCTTGCCAAGAGCAAACTGCTCTCATCGGACTTCGCCATTGTGGGCGTGGGCCGCAATGATTACTCGCCTGAGGAATACAGAAAGATCATGGGCGAAAAGCTGCAAAATTTCGCCACCGGCAAGGTTGAGCCTGAATTGCGCGACTGGCTTCTTGAACGGACTTATTACGTATGCGGTCTTTTTCAGGACAAGCAGCTTTATACCAATGTGGCCCAGGTCCTCTCTGAGGCGGACAAGAAACATAACACGCAGGGAAATTACTTCTTTTATCTTGCCACCAGCCCGGCATTTTTCGGTGACATTGTCGATCATCTTGGGGAATCGCAACTTGCCTGTGAAAAAGACGGCCATTGGCGGCGTGTGGTTTTTGAGAAACCCTTTGGCAGCGATCTGCAATCAGCCAAAGACTTAAACCGCCAGGTCAGCAAGGTTTTAACTGAGCGTCAGATCTTCCGCATCGATCACTATCTTGGCAAGGAGACCGTCCAGAACATCCTGGTTTTCCGCTTCAGCAACGGTATTTTTGAGCCGATCTGGAACCGGCGTTACATCGATCACGTTCAAATCACCGTGGCGGAAACTGTGGGCGTGGAGCAGCGCGGCGGCTACTTTGATATGGCCGGCACCTTGCGAGACATGGTCCCGAACCATCTGTTTCAACTGGTTTCCCTCACTACCATGGAGCCGCCTATCTCATTCAGTTCAGGCTCAGTGCATGATGAGCAATCCAAGATTCTGCATGCTATCCAGCCGTTCACTGAAGAGGACGTGATTCACTGCGCTGTGCGCGGCCAATATGGCAATGGAGTCATCAAAGGTGAAAAGGTCCCGGCATACCGCGCGGAAGATGGCGTGCCACCTGACTCCAAAACAGAGACTTTTGTTGCTTTTAAGCTAAAAATCGACAACTGGCGCTGGGCCGGCGTGCCGATTTATCTCCGTACGGGCAAACGCCTGGCTAAACGGCACACCGAAGTCGCAGTGCAGTTCAAGCGCGCGCCGCTTGTTCTCTTCCGCGATACTCCGGTCAATAGCCTGGATGCAAACCAACTTATTATCCATATCTCTCCCGATGAAGGCATTTCCATGCGCTTTGGCGCCAAGATTCCCGGCGCGCAAATGAAGGTGGGCAACGTGGAAATGGATTTTAATTACTCTGATTATTTCGGCGTGGATGCCAATACTGGCTATGAAGTGCTGCTTTATGACGGCATCATGGGTGACCAGACACTTTACCAGCGGGCAGACATGGTGGAAGCTGGCTGGAGCGTTGTGGACCCAATTCTGGACGTATGGAAAGCGCTGCCCGCACGCAATTTCCCCAACTATGCCGCCGGATCATGGGGTCCGGAAGAAGCAACTGACATCATTGCGCGCGATGGCCGTTCCTGGAGAAAGATCAACGGATGATCCTTGCCGGAGATATTGGCGGTACACACGCCAGAATTGCGCTGTTCAGTGAGAACGCGGGCCAACTCAAGTTGGAGCAGGAAAATATCTATCCCAGCCGTGATCACGGCGGTCTTGGCGAGATCATAAATCAGTTTCTGCAGGGCCGGAATATGTCCATCACACATGCTTGTTTCGGCATTGCAGGGCCGGTGTTGAATGGCCGTGTATCAACTTCTAACCTGCCATGGATCATTGAGGCTTCAGCCCTATCCCAGGAAACTTCCATACCCAACATTACCCTGATCAATGATCTTTTGGCGCATGCTTCAGGCATTGACGATTTGGAGCAATCTGATTTTGTAATCCTGAATGCGGGCAGTTTTACTGAAGGTAACGAAGGATTGATTGCCGCCGGAACCGGGCTGGGTGAAGCAGGATTGTATTGGGATGGCGGCATGCGTCATGCTTTCCCCTGCGAAGGCGGCCACACAGACTTCGCGCCTCGGAACGAGGTCGAAATAGCCTTGCTTGAATATCTCATCAAAAGATTTGGACATGTCAGCTATGAGCGCATCCTTTCCGGCGCCGGCTTAAAAAACATTTATGACTTCCTGCTCAACACCAAACGCGATGATGTTCCGCCTTCACTGCAAGATGAACTAAACCAGTCAGCCGATGCGGCAGCCGTGATCTCAACACATGGCTTACAGGGAAAAGGCGGAATTTGCGAGCATAGTCTGGATATTTTTGTGAGCGTTTACGGTGCTGAAGCGGGCAATCTTGCTCTCAAACTATTTGCCACCGGAGGTATGTTCATCAGCGGCGGCATTGCGGCCCATATCCTGCCCAAGCTTACCGGAAAGGCGTTTATAGAAGCCTTTATGGCCAAAGGCAGAATGCAACCCTTGCTGGAATCTGTTCCGGTAAAGATCATTGTGAATGACAGGATTGGTTTGATTGGCGCTGCGCGTTATGCGCAGGTCAAGCAAGCCGGCGAGAACAAGATACAGCCAGTCCCTTCTTAAATAGTCCTTCTTCAATAAAAGAGAACTCCGAATGGCGCAGGAAATAAAAATCGTTCCCGATGGTAAAGCACTGAATGTCTTTGTGGCCGAGGAATTCAAGCGATGCGCGGAATCGGCCATCTCTGCAAATGGCAGGTTTTCCGTGGCTCTTTCCGGTGGAAGCACCCCACGGCCAATCTACGAGTTGATTGCTGAGCAATATCAAGCCCTGCCCTGGAACAAAATCCACATTTTCTTTGGCGACGAACGCCACGTTCCTCCCGACCATCCTGACAGCAACTTCCGAATGGCGAATCAGGCGCTGCTATCCAAGGTGGATCTTCCGGCAGGAAACATTCACCGTATCCGGGCTGAGTTGGACGCAGATGTTGCTGCGCAGGAATATGAAAACGAGCTCCGCGATTTTTTCCATCTGACCAGCCCTGAATGGCCGCGATTTGATTTGATTCTGCTCGGTCTTGGTGATAATGGACACACCGCGTCGCTGTTCCCAGGCACTCCAGCATTGCAGGAAAAGTCGCGTCTTGTAATTGCCAGTTGGGTGGAAGAGTTAAAAACTTTCCGGATCACTTTCACCTATCCGGTGATCAATCACGGGGCAGAAGACCTTTTTATGGTTTCAGGCCAGGGAAAGGCAAAAATCCTGAAAGAAGTTTTACAGCCCTCAGGCACTGAAAGCTATCCTGCCCAGGGCGTCCAGCCTGAAAATGGCCGGCTGCTCTGGGTGGCTGATCAAGCCGCCGCTCAATTGCTGTAGAAACAAACACCTTTTAAACGCAGTTTTATTGTGGCTCTTGTAATTCGCTATATATTCGCCTATATTCAAGAATGGCGAATAAAAAGGAAATTTACAGGGCCCTTTATGTCTTCTCTCTTTTCTGAAAATGAATCCCCAGCGCCATTGGTCGGAATTGCCCGCCTTGCAGCCCAAGGCGAAGCTCTGGCTGAAGGCCATAAGGTAGACTATCTTACGATCGCCAACCGCAGCATTATAACCAAATGCAATTCCGCTCGAGTGCCTTTTGCCTGGATGATCAATCCTTATCGGGGATGTGAGTTTGCATGTAAATACTGCTACGCCCGGTACACGCATGAGTTTATGGAGTTGCGCAATGGGCTTGATTTTGAGCGCAAAATCTACGTGAAACAGCATAGCGCCTGGTTATTGCGGCAGGAACTCAAGCAGGTGCGGGCTAACCAGAGCATCGCCATAGGGACCGCGACTGATCCATATCAACCGGCAGAGCGCCGGTTCGGGATCACGCGGGCGATCATGGAAGAATTTTCCCGGCATGAGGGGCTTGCCCTGGGTTTGATCACCAAATCCAACCTGATTCTGCGCGACCTGGATTTACTTACCGCCATTTCCCGCAAAAACCGGCTCAGTATTCACATAACCGTAACCACCACAAATACTGATCTGGCTAGAATTTTGGAGCCTCGTGCTCCCCGGCCAGATTTGCGCTTGAGTGCCGTCCGTAAATTGCGCGAAGCAGGATTGAATGTGAGCGTGAATTGCGCGCCCGTATTGCCGGCCATCACCGATTCGCCTGCTGCACTTGAAAGTGTGGTGCGGGCAGCGGCGGCGGCCAAAGCCAGATCGGTTGCGGCTATGCCGCTTTTTTTGAAACCGTGTTCGGAAAAGATTTTTATTCCTTTTTTACAGGAAAACTTCCCTCACCTTGTGGAGATGTACAAGGCACGCTATGCGGACCGCGCATTTCTTCCCGCGGAATACACAAGACGGCTTTCTTTACTGGTGGGAAAATTCTGCCGCAAACACGGCATCCGTTCCCGCGATGAAGATCCTGATCGTATAAATTCACCTCGGAATATTTCCCAGCAGATGGACCTGTTCAGCGCAAGCTTGGGAAATTTTCATAAAACGAATTCATAGTGGACAAAAAGTTTTCCACAGGTTACCCTGCTTGCCGCAGTTCCAAGTCATGCAAATATGCTTGTGAGAAGCTGTAAATCATTAGAATTAAAGGCTTAACAACCTTAACCCGGAGGAACTTGGCCTGTTTTATATCGTCCTAATGGACAAGTATTGAACATGTACCATAGGACATGATATATTTGTACTATGGAACAAGGGAATGAGAGTGCGCTAAGATTCGTGACGTTGAAAGACGGTTACGTTAGTAGCGCGGAAATCTTGAATTCACAGAATATTCTTGTTCTGTTTCCAGAAATTACGTGTACTATGGTACAGTATTTTCCATTGTACCAATGACACGTGAACAAGCAGCTTTCAGTTCTGCTGGAGAAGTTGTACGGTTGTTGGTAAGAGTTCAGCTGTTTTGGAGCAGTCGGTTCGTTGGAGAACAAAGAGAAATAGCCGGGTTAACGAAACGATAGTAGCTCTGACTTCACAATTCAACAGGGGAAACCGAATTCCGGGATCAGCGACACAAAGCTAGATACCAAACGGTTTTTTCAGGGAAACAGCGGATGGAATTTGCACGTCATGAAGTTAGAATGACGGCAATTCTTCCACCGAAGCGGGAGGTGGACTTTGCGTATATTGGTTATAGAGGATGAGCCTAAAGTAGCACGTACACTGGTAAAGGGTCTGGAATCTGATCACTTTGCCGTAGATCTGGCTGGAGACGGAGAAGAAGGTCTTCAGTTGGCCACCGAGATTGATTATGACGCTATCATTCTCGATTGGAACCTTCCTAAACTCGATGGCCTAACGGTCCTTCGTAAACTTCGTAAATCAGGGTCCAATATGAGGATCCTTCTTCTAAGCGCGCGCAAGGACGTTTCCGACCGTGTTTGCGGTCTCCAGGCAGGCGCCGATGATTATCTGGTAAAGCCTTTCTCGTTCGAAGAACTTATGGCCCGCGTCCATGCCCTTTTGCGCCGTCCGCAGGAATTGCTGGATAAGCTCAGCGTGGAAGATCTGGAACTTGACCGCATGCGGCACATGGTTACCCGCGGCGGCAAACCCATCAATCTTACGCAGCGTGAATATGCCGTGCTTGAGTACCTGATGCGCAATGCCGGCCGCACCGTTACCCGCACCATGGTAGTGGAGCACGTTTGGAATCTTGGTTTTGAAGGTTTGACCAACATTGTGGACGTCTATATCAATTATCTGCGCGCCAAGATTGATCATGGTTTTGAAAAACAACTGATCCATACCGCGCGGGGCGTCGGGTACATGCTTTCTTCAGCCGCACAATGAAGCCATTGCTTTTGCGCCGCCTGAGCTCCAGGCTTGCTTTCAAGCAGACAGTTACATTCGCGCTCCTGGTAATGCTACTTGCCTGGAGCGCGTATGCTCTGCTCGAGCGTCGCATCTACGGACAAGTCGATGAAGAGTTGCAGGACCGCGCCATTTCTGTGCGCAGTATGCTCCAGATTCGCGATGGCAAAGTGAAGTGGCTCAATGAGGAAGCGGACACTGAGGTTCGCGACCAGTTTGAGCGCTCCATGCGGTATTACGAACTGCTGGATGAAGAAGGAAAAACGCTGGATGCGTCCCGTTCCATAGCGGCGCTCCACATGCCAGCAAACCCTCCGCTCTCTCTTGAATCTGATCGCATTACATGGGACAGCATAACCTCCGGTAACACGCACATCCGTATTATGAGTGTTCCCGTCACCGGGCTTGCTGGGCGGCATTATCTTATGCGCATTGGCACCTCGCTGGACGATGCGGATGAAGATTGCAGGCGTCTCCGTTTTGTCCTGCTTGGGCTGGTTCCATTCATCATCCTGGCCCATGCTGCCAATGCATGGATTATGGCAAAGTCTTCCCTGCAGCCGCTGGAACAGACCATGGCTGCGGCAAAACAGATGACTCCCTTTGATCTGAGCACTCGCCTGCCCATCACCGGCCGTGGCGACGAACTGGATGAACTCAATACATCATTGAATGTCATGCTGGCCAAAACCCAGAGCTCCTTCCAGAGGATGACAGAATTTCTGCGCAATCTCTCACATGAGATTCGCCAGCCGCTTACTGTACTGCGGGCGGAAACCGAGCAGGCATTAAGGCTTGGCAATAATGAGGCCAACTATCGTGAAACGCTTTCCAAGCAATTGGAACACGTGGAATTGCTGGCCCGTACCGTTTCTGATCTGATGGAGCTTGCCCATTCAGAAAATGAGCAAATCAAGCTTCAGCGGGAAAAAGAAGATCTTTCCGAATTGGTGCAGGCAGCGATCGATGGTATGCGCATACAGGCCGCCGAGCGCAATATTCATGTCTCCGGCACTGTGCAACAAAACATTATTGGCGCCTTCGATGCAGGACAAATCTGGAGGCTTCTCCTCAACTTAATGGACAACGCTATTAAGTTTAATCGTCCCAATGGGCGCATTGACGTTTCACTGGCGGTGCACAATGAACAGGCAATCATCACAGTAACTGATACGGGAAGCGGTATTGCTGCTGAAGAACAGACGCTCGTATTTGAACGCGGTTACCGCACGCCAGCCGCGCGCAAAGCAAGCGTGCCAGGCACGGGCCTGGGACTCCATTTTGCCCGCACTATTACAGAGGCTCATGGAGGCCAGATTGAAGTAACCAGCGTACCCGGAGAAGGTTCCTGCTTCAGGGTAACGCTGCCAATAATACCTGTAAGTTCCCCCCCGGAAAACCTGGCGGCGCCCGTTCATCGGGACGCCTCAATCAACTGAACCGGCAGAAATTAAAAATTTTAACCAGTTTTCAATGCTAATTTGGCATTCGGGGCTATAAATATAAGTTAGCGTTTAAGCTTTGCATTATCTTGGCCTTTACATTGACGAGAAATGCTTCCGTCATCGTGGCCTGATCAGCAAAGTTAACCGCATTACTTCTTAACCGGGAAAGAAGGTCTGTATGTTGTCGTACGGCAAAATAGCTCAATTCCTGCTCATTGCCAGCGCACCTGTTTTGGCGCAAACGTCGCCCACTACCCCAGTAATTCAGCAGCCGCGCACGGTTCCCGGTGTAATCTCCAGGCCGGCAATCAATCCGGCAGCAGGGCCGGTCAGACAACTTCCCCCGACGACTGGGACTGCAACAGCTTCACCAACGCAACCTGCTCCTGCACCGCAAACTGTGGTGAATTCTTTGCCAATGCAGGGCCAACCGTCTTTGCCTGCCAGCTTGATGGTTACACCAACTACTTCAATTGCACATAATGGAACGACCGCGGTGAACTATGCCCAGGGCAAGCTTTCCATTCTCGCGGAGAATGCGCCTTTAGGCTCAGTCCTGAAGCTGGTCGCGAGCAAGACCGGAGCCGTTGTTGACTTAGCTCCGGAACTGCAATCAGAGCCCGTAATTGCCAGCCTGGGACCTGCCCCAGTGCAGGACGTTCTAACACGGTTATTGGATAGCCCAAAGATTGATTACATCATCCTGGGAACAGGCGACGAACCCGGCAGCCTGCAACGCGTGGTGGTGAGGCGTCGCAAGTCTTTTGGGCAAATGGCAATGGCTCCTCAGCCTAAGCCTGCTGAAGAATTGGATGAAAATGGTCATCTGGCTTCCAATGGCTTGGCTCCGGAAGATGCAAACTTGTCTCAAGCCGAGCTTATGGACAAGTGGAGACAGGAACGGGAAAAACGCCGCATTGCTGAAATTGAGCAGCAGAAAGTTGAACGTGAAGCATTAAAAGCGGAAACAGAGGCGACAATCCAAAACCAGAATCAGAACCAGAACAATGATGCACCGCCTGCCGCACAGGAGAATCCTCCACAACAGCCACCACAAAATCCTCAGCAATAACGCAACAGACTAATCCCCTTCGCTCCCGGAATTCACGAATGCCGGGAGCATTTTTATCTAAGGTCGCAGTCAATTTTCTAAAGAATACACAGGGTGGAACGGCCTAAGTTGCTGAAAATACAAAGACAAACTTTTGGGATTTTAATCTTTGCTTGATGGCCCTCTAATCCGAAAGGCGCATTATGTCCTTGGTTTCATCATAGATGGTTCATGTTTTATCCGGTGTAGAACGATTGGATCCTAAATCACACCGGCAAGACAACTTCCGGTCCCGCTAACCGGAAGTCGCCTCTAATGGCAATTTTCCTGGTCGCGCGGCCAGGATCTTCAGCAATAGCTATGATGTATTTTGAAGCTGGGTGCTTTCCTGAAAAAAGCCCCGGCTTCTTTTCTTTTAGCATCTTTCTCTCACTCTTCCACATGAAAATACTTTGTTCTTGAAATTGGGAAATAAAAATCCCTCTCGCCGAAAAGCGAGAGGGATTTTTGCACTCAATATGTTTAAAGCTTAGTTTGCGCTGCCACGCAGGACGTTCGCAGCCAAGAAGCCCTTTGGGCCTTTCAGAAGCTCGAATTCCACTGTCTCACCTTCGTTGAGCGTTCTGTAACCATTTTCCTGAATGGCGGAAAAGTGCACAAACACGTCCTCACCGGTGGAGCGCTGAATGAAGCCGTAGCCTTTGGCCCCATTAAACCACTTAACTGTTCCCTTTTCTTTCACAAACGCAACTCCTTTCGCCTCAGCTCAAATTAAATCTCTGCCTTTGCAGGAGAGAAAAGGTTGTTGCTTTGCCGGCCAGATAGCTCTTTTCCGCAACAAAGTGGCTGCCGTGCCGGAAGATTCTCCGGCAACCGGATCGTTCGGCGAAGTTCAACTGCTGTACAAAAACATCAACCCAATTGCTTCCGGAACAAGAGAATCGCCGGAAGCTAGGCATAATATTCAGGAACTCTGCCTTTTGTAAAGCACTTTATTAGAGAATTCACCAGACCCCGGAAGTGAGGGGACTTAAGGTAACTTTCGTATATTCCCCAGCGATTTTATGGCCTTCTCATGACTGGGCTTTCTGTTACGATTTCCGCAGCGTTCATGGCTATGACTTCCACTTCGCTGGCCAAGGAATCGGCATCCGACCCGATTCCTGAATCCTTTGCCACCCGGCTGCTTTTACAGCCATGGAAGCAAATGCTTTCAAAGCGCGGCGTTCCTACAATTTTTTATCTAACTAAGACAGAAGCGCATACTTACGCATTCTCCGTGGCGGCAAATGCCATTCTTTCATTTTTCCCCTTCATGGTTCTGCTGATGTGGTTGATTCGCAATGTTTTCCACTCGCAAACCATGTTTAATGTAATTCTGGATTTGTTGAGAGACCATCTGCCGGCGGGACAGGATTTTGTGATCCGCAACCTCACATATCTGGTAAAGACCAGGCAGAGCGTGAAGATGGCTTCTGTGGTGATCCTGCTGATTACATCCACCGGTGTTTTTTTACCTCTGGAAGTAGCATTCAACCAGATATGGGGCTTCGCTAAGAACCGTTCCTACCTTGGCAATCAGATCATTTCTCTGCTCCTAGCTTTTGGCTGCGGCATTCTGGCCTTGCTTTCCGTTGGGCTGGCAGCAGGCAATGAACTGATGTTGACTTTCGTGATGCGCGGCAATGAGAACATTGTTTTTCGCGCCATAACGTTTGTGACGTTAAAGATTCTTGCCACGGCAGCCAGCATCGCAATCTTCTTTTTGATTTATTGGCTCCTGCCCAATGGTAAAGTGAAAGCGAAAAGCGTGATACCGGCGGCAGTTGCCATGGGTGTTTTATGGGAGGTCGGCAAGTATCTGTACATCAAAGCCCTGCCCTGGCTGAATTTTCAAGAGGTGTATGGCCAGACATTTTCTGTCTCTGTGGCCCTGATGTTTTGGGCATTTATTTCAGGGTTAATGCTGCTCGCCGGGGCACATCTATCGTCTGACTTTACATTGAATGCATCCAAACAGAACTTAACTGAAGTGGAGGATGAAGGAATCGAATTTGCCTGATTCTTTAAAACAGACTTTTTGAATTCGTTATCTTTCCGCGAGTTTAGGCGTTTAGTCTTCCCCAAGCGGTAAAATCCCTGCAGTTGTCCGGCCCTCCCCAATGTATCTGCTGATCGCAAGGTTTAACGATGAATTTACTAACCGGCTGTTTAAACAGCCTGACAAATAAAGGAGAAAACATGAATAAAATCACTCGCGTAGTCCTGATGACGCTCGTATTGGCCTGCACCGTACCAGCTTTCTTCAATCCATCTGGACCGACCCCGCCGCCGACCACGTGGCCGCCTGTGAATGCGCAGATGAATTAGGGTTTACTGAGAAGAGTGGCTGGTTTACTCTGGCCACTCTACTCTTATGAATAAAAGCGAATTGTTGCTGGCGATTTGCGGAACAACCCTGCAGATTTGTCTTTTTATTCAATTATTGCGGCTCAGAGCGTACCAGCAATTTCCGATCTTCTGTACTTACGTAGGCTTTTCAATACTCAGCGCGGTTGTGGCCACTGCCACAAATCACCATGTAAAAACCTATTTTTATGTGTATTGGACCAGCGAAGCCTTCTACGTAGTTTTATCTTTTCTGGTCATACAGGAAGCCTTCCGTTCTGTGTTCAGGAATTTTTATTCCCTCCGGGGATTCAAGCTCTCATTTCCTGGAATCGGGGTTTTGATCCTGTTCATCGCCTTTATTCGCGTAATATTTTTCCGCCCACATGACAGCAATCCAGCGGTTGTCACCTTATTTTCCCTTGAAATAGCGGTGGGATTTCTGCAATTTGCTGTATTTTTTGTCTTTATCCTGTTGGTTCGTTTTTTCCACATGCGCTGGCGGCAGCTTGCCTTTGGTATCGTGCTTGGGTTCGGAATTGCTTCAGCAGGCTCTCTGGTGGCGTTCCTCTTGCGTTCCGAATTCGGAAAAAATCTTGAAGGGGTACTCAGAATTATGACCCCTTTGTCGTACATTATTGGCGTCGCGGTTTGGCTGGCTATATTTCTCAAGGGAGAGAATTCCGAGCTTGCAAGAAATTGGGATTCAACGCTTACTCCAGAGCAAATGATTTCTGAGCTGAGACGACATACTGAAGCAGTGAAAGGCATTCTCGGAAGATGATGTTCGACCTCATCTTAATATTCCTGGTTGGCATATTTTTACTGTTTGCCATTTACACAGCCATTCAGGTTCTTGGCAAGTTCCCCAGGCGAACCATTCATGACGTAACTCCTTTCCTCCGTCCAGCAGAAATAACTGAATTTGAATCATTACTGGATCCTGCCCAGGAAACGAACTTTAAATTTCGCATGTCTGCGCGGGAATTCGCGCAGTGGCAGCGAAAGCGGATTCACCTGCTCCGTGAATATTTGCTGCGTATGTCCCACAATGCTCTCGTCCTGATTGAATGGGGAAACCTGGAAGCAGCAGATACGGAAAGCAATCCTCAGGATGCTGAAAAAGGGCTTCTTGCCCAGGAGTTAGTGCAGGCCGCGACTGAGTTCCGGCTTTATTCCTATCTGGCCCTGGCCAAGCTAAGAATGTGGCTTCTTCTCCCTCCCCCGCTTAAATTGTTGTTTCCTGAGCCAAGTCTTCCTTCATTGCGTAATGTGTTTGGAATAGACGCGCTTGCAGCTTATCAGCGTGTCAGGCATGCAGCCACCGGCCTGAGTTCCTCCTACAGTCCAGACTTCCAGAATGAGCTTGCCGGAAGGCTTTAAATTCGCCTCTATTCTTTGTTGGTTTCTCTACCGCCCGTGACTTTCTGCCCGATATAATCTCTAAAGTTTGATCTTCTGGTCCAAAATCACGCGTAAGCTCGCCTCATTGGGCATGGTTCCGCGCACCCGTCTGGCGTTTTTCACCCTGTATCTGGCAGGAACAGGCGTCCTTTTATTCCTATTGCAGTTGTTTTTAAGTAGTGTTTCGGCCACCGGAGCAGCTTCTGCACTTTCCGGATGGATTACCTTTTTCGGCTGGATGGTCTTCATCCTGCTCACGGTTTTAGCGCTGCGCTGGTTCCGAAATCATGTGATGTGGAGCGTTCGGAACCGCCTGATTGTCACATATCTCTTCATCGGCGGAGTGCCGGTCGCACTTGTTCTGGCCATGGCTATTGGAACAGGTTTTGTCGTGGTGGAGCACCTGGCAACTTTCCTGGCCATTTCTGAAATCCAGGCACAACAGCAGCATCTCTCCGCGGACAATGCTGCCGCGGTGGAAGAAATAGTG
>DASRCD010000379.1:0-2303 GCA_035653315.1 Candidatus Angelobacter sp. | reverse complement strand
AAGACCGCTATCTGGATTTCGTCTATCAACCCATGCGCGATGCCGACGGCGCTGTCTCCGCCATCCTGGTTTTGGGAGTCGATGTAACTGAGCGGCGTCGCGCGGAAGAAGCCCGCCGCGCCAGCGAAGCACGTCTTCAAGCCATCTACAGCAGCATGTATGAATACATTGGTTTGCTCTCGCCGGACGGCATGGTTCTCGATTGCAATGATGCCTCTCTGCAATTCGGGCAAATCAGGCGCGAGGACGTGATTGGAATGAAATTCTGGGAGACGCCCTGGTTTACTCATACAGCAGGTGCGCCGGAATTATTGCGACAATCGCTTGAACACGCGGCCCTCGGCCAGTTCATCCGTTATGAATTGCCCCTCAACCGTCCTTCCGGCGATACCGTTGTTTTCGACTTCTCTCTCCACCCGGTGCAAAACTCTGATGGCGAGGTCCTTTATATCGTTCCTGAAGCTCGCGACATTACCGAACTAAAACGGGCGCAGGCCGCTTTAATGCAAAGCGAAAAACTCGCCGCTGTGGGACGCCTCTCCGCTTCAATAGCCCACGAAATCAATAATCCGCTGGAGGCCGTCACCAACCTGCTCTACCTCATTGACCGGGCCAGTGATCTGCCTGAATCGCTGCGTACCTTCACCCACATGGCGCAACAGGAATTGGCCCGCGTAAGCCAGATTGCCACCCAGACGCTCCGCTTTTACCGGCAAACCACTGCCCGCAATGCGGTGCGCGTCTCTGACCTGCTGGACCAGGTGCTTAAGCTTTATCAGGGGCGTCTCACCTCGGTCGGAGTGGCAGTGGTACGGGAATATCATGAAAGTCCGCCGCTGGTGTGTTTTGATGGAGAACTTCGCCAGGTCTTTACAAACCTGATTGGCAATGCGCTGGATGCTTCCCGTGAGGGTGGAAAAATGATTGTCCGCGAACGCAAAGCTACGGACTGGCACACCGGCCATAAAGGCGTGCGCATTGTTGTGGCCGATCAAGGCCACGGCATGTCAAAGGAAACAGTTTCCCGCATCTTTGAACCGTTCTTCTCAACCAAAGGCATCACAGGCACGGGACTCGGACTGTGGGTAACCCTTGAGATCATCAAAAAGCATGAGGGCAAAATAAAGGTGCGCAGCAGCAACGCTCCTGAGCATCACGGAACAGTTTTCAGCATCTTTATTCCAGACCGCGAGTTGGAAAAAGCTTAATTGTCAGCAGCGGCGTGGTCAGGCCTTCTCCGGCTTCCATATCAGCACTTCCTGAAATTTTGAAAAATGCAGCAGCGGCCTGGATTCAGGCAATTCAATTCCCGCCGCCTTGGCTATGCTGTTCAAGCCGAACTCCGCATCGGCATCCTGCAATTGCCAGGGCTTGTGATGAATGTAAGCGCGCAGCACCGCGCCGTGGTCAACCGTATAAAGGCAGTAGCGCTCGGTCAGAAAATATTCGAGTGACGTTTTTTCCCGCACCGTCGTTTCGCCCACGGGCCAGTAACGCGCCGCAAAATCCGCCGGACGCGGCATCTGCAACCTGCTGCTGGTGTACTCAAACCATCCGTCTGCCGACCGGATGAGCATGGCCGCATGAAAATAAGCCAGCTTGTAAACCGCTCTTGCTCCCACTACGGCGGGTAAGCTGGCTGCATCCAGGCTGAAAAAATACACGCCCGGAATCCCCTTGTAGCGCACATACGTTCTTACGTTGAGTTCGCAGAACTTGCTGAAGAATGGAATCGGCGGCATCATGCGCATGCGAATCCCGCTCATCCAGAACGGGGCCACGGCAACGTAAGCCTTCCGGTCATGCAGGTCCAATTCCAGTTCATTGGGCACCAGAGCGCGTATTTGTTCCACCGGCATGGCCCAGTGCGCAAACAGCAAATCATGCCAGTTCTGCTTCATGATCCAGGATGGATTGGGCAAGGGTATGGGACGGTGCGCGGTTTCACGAAGCAGCGGATGCATGTGTGGCTATTGTAAATAACTGCTCCGTATAGGCAGTGAAATACAATCAAAGTGTGGCCACCATCTTCACCATTGGGCACTCCACGCGGGACCTTGCCGACTTTTCCCGCGTCTTGCAGACGCACGAAATTGGCCTGCTGGAAGATATACGCGCCTTTCCCATGTCGCGGCGTCATCCGCATTTCAATCGCGAACATCTGGAGTTGTGGCTGCCCGAGATCGGTACGGATTATGTCTGGGAAAAAGACCTTGGCGGCCGGCGCGGGCGGCAAATGTCCCCTGATCAGTCGCCGAACATCGCATTGCGCGAACCTTCTTTCCGCAACTATGCTGACTACA
>DASRCD010000378.1:0-11972 GCA_035653315.1 Candidatus Angelobacter sp. | reverse complement strand
AGCAGTGCAGCCATCGGATTCAATTTCTCTTCTGCTTTGGGCTGAGCCGGATTTGCAGCAGGAGCAGGAGCGGGAGTGAGGTTGGCGACACTTTTATCAGAGGCGATGTCACTTTCATGTCTATCTTTTGAACCGAGCTTTTTAGCCAGATCAGCCAACTGTGGAAACTGCTGTTCCATTGCTTGCAAAGCATTGGTGACGCCGTTTAACCCGGAGCCGCTGAACTGCCCTGCATTGCCGATTTGTTTGGGATCTTGAATATTGAGCTGCATCTGCGCCGCAGCCATCGCGGCAATCCACATTGCCAGCGCCGGATTGTTCTCAGTACCGCCATCCAAAGCTTGCTTTACCTGATCATTTGTGGGAAGCGGCACTTTCGGATCATTGGTTTGCGCCATCCATGCCGGCAGCATCTTCAATAAAGCGATGCTGCTCGCCAGCCCTTGAGTAAGATCACTGCTGGAACCTGCTCCCTCTGCGCCATCAACATTCGCACTAGGGCCAGTCATTTGCGCATTGAGGATTGCCGCGAAGAAAGCATTCTTGTCATCTGAGGAAGACGTTTTCCCGGTGAATCCCTGTGTTGCCTGGATTGGCTGCGCTGGATCGAAATTGAGAATATTGTTCACGATTCGCTTTATGTCTTCACTTATGACTAATGCATATCAAGAACCAAACTTCGCTGCTTGTGCTCGCATTGAAATTAAAGGATTTGCTCTTCTTCGCCGATAGGCTGGGCATTTTTGCAGCGGAAGACTAGGCAACGGTTGCCGCAGCCCGGCAATGCTTATCTATTTGGCTGCAGGCGACGCATGGCAAACAGATCGTCGATCTGTTGTTGCTCACGACGGCTTTCTTCCAGCACATATTGCTCATGCTGGCGCTGGCGAATGCTCGCAATCACTTCCCTGTCGCGCCGGGCTTGAAGAAATTGAATGCGCTGCTCCGCCCAGAGTTTTTTGGCTTCCGTGAACGCGCGTGCAGCCTCAATCTCCGCAACTTCCAAACCTGCTTTTGAAGCGAGATAGTAATGCAAATCAGCGGGCTCCGCCCCTACCTGCATAAGCTTGCGAAAGTTTTCTTCCAGAGAAATCTTTTCTTTTTTCAATATCTCGCAGTGTTCCTGGGCAGCGTATAAGCGCTGGGCCGCCAGTTCCAGGCGAGACTGTTCCTGCCGCTCATAGCTGGCGCGCAGCCGGAGCACGGATTCAAGGGCAAAACGGAATGCCATTACAACGGCAGCGTCTTCAATGCCGCTACTGTCTGGTCAAAGGTAGTGAGGTCGTTTTTCTTTTGTTGCAGGATTGTGTTGATCGCAGGCAGCAGATCAAGGGCTTTATCCAACACGTGGTCCGCACCGCGCTGGTAAGCGCCCACACGAATCAGGTCTTCAGACCGCGCGTAAGACGCAAGCAGCCTTCGGACATCCGTGGCCATTTTGTTGTGTTCTGGGGTCACAATCTGCGACATGAGCCGGCTCAGGCTGTCCAGAGTTGCAATTGGTGGATAGTGGCCCTGTGCCGCGAGTTTGCGGTCCAAAACAATATGTCCATCCAGTAATGAGCGCACGGCATCCACAAGCGGATCCTGCTGATCATCGCCATCCATCAGCACGCTATAAAAAGCTGTGATACTGCCGGTGGAGAACTGACCGGCGCGTTCCACCAATTGCGCAAGCATGTTCCAGCAGGAGGGGGTATAGCCTTTAGCAGTTGGCGGCTCGCCCGCCGCCAGGCCAATCTCGCGTTGCGCCATGGCAAAACGTGTAAGTGAATCCACTACCAGAAGAACATTCTTTCCCTTTGACGCAAAATACTCGGCAACCGCTGTAGCGGCCATGGCGGCGCGAATCCTGAGCAACGGCGACTGGTCAGACGTGGAAGTGACGACAACGGAACGCATGAGGCCTTCCGGCCCAAGCATCTCAACAAACTCACCCACTTCACGCCCACGCTCGCCGACAAGCGCAAGGACGGTTAAGTCTGCCGCAGTGCCACGCGTCATCATCCCGATCAATGTGCTTTTTCCGACGCCGCTGCCGCCGAAAATGCCAATGCGCTGGCCACGCCCACAGGTTTGAAAACCATCAATCGCACGAATACCGGTACCAATCGGCTGGCGTATAGGCACACGGTCCATCGGAGAGGGGGCCGTATTATCCAGGTGCCAGGTATCCACAGGACGGCAAGGCCCAAAATTATCGATTGGTTTGAGACTGCCATCGAGCACGCGCCCCAGTAATTCCTCACCTACAGCAACGGTCGGCGATGATCCCCAGGTAAAAATTTTGTTGCCATAGCGAATACCGCTCGGCTTATCCAAAGGCATGCTGAGCACGGTTGGACCACGGAAGCCAACAATTTCACCGGGAAAAGAATTACCTTCACTATCGACAATCTCGCAGGCTTCACCCACGGAACAGACCGGGCCTTCCGATTCAACCACCTGCCCGGTCACTTTGGTGACAGAGCCTTCCCATCGCCATGTGGGAAACTCCTGCAGGTGCTGAAAATATGTGCCCAGATCCCCTACGCTCATTGCTTAAAACTCCGTTGTTTTTGCCGCACCAGATCAGTAAAACCTTTTTCAATCTCTTTCATTTGCGCTTCAATGCCGAGTTCGGTGTTTCCATGATCGGTTTTCAATACAAGCTGATCCGGGCGCAGCGAACCGTCTTCTACAACCACCGGAATTGTTGCGAGTATGGTTTGTTCGGCAAGATAGTCCTGCCATGCACTGGCCGCTGACGGATGTACATGCAACGTGACTTTTCCCGAGCCTGCAATTTTTTCCAGCGCAACCCGGACTACACCGGCCAGCACCACCTGATCCACCTGCGCTTCGCGGTGCAAAATTTTCCGTGCGATGGCCAAAGCCAGCGCCACAATGTCCCCTTCAATCCGGCGATAGTATGACTGGCGTTCCTGCTCAAAACTTTTTAAACTCTGGGCGACAAATTCTTTAGCTTCAGCAATGGCGCGATTGGCTTCTGCCTGCAA
Organism: Candidatus Angelobacter sp.; assembly: GCA_035653315.1. GTDB lineage: Bacteria > Acidobacteriota > Terriglobia > Terriglobales > Acidobacteriaceae > Angelobacter. The sequence goes on along the minus strand of DASRCD010000378.1, from coordinate 8,973 downwards.
CTGCTGGCGGCCCGCGGTTAAGCCGCGCTCGTAAGCTGCGGCTTCCAGCTTCTTTATTTCAGCTTCAGAAATCTCCGGCTGCCGTACCCGCTGTTGCTCAATCTGGGTTTTCCCTTCACCCTCAAAAATGCTCAGGCCTATTGGCGCGTCCGATGAAGGCAGGTCGCCAGGAATGTTCTGGTAAACAAATTCCTGCACAGAGGGTGCAAATGGTGTCTGGCTAGACGACAAATTCATCATCTCCCGCAGCTTTTAATATGATCTTGCCCTGTGATTCCAGGCTGCGGGCAAGATTCACCGCTTCCTGCTGTGCCTGCTGAATTTCACGCGTGCGTACGGGGCCCATGACTTCCATATCTTCTCTGAGCATTTCTGCTGCGCGGGAAGACATGCATTTAAAGAAATGGCTTTTCACTTCATCTGAAGCATTTTTCAGGGCGGTCCCCAGCACCTTTTTATCAAGTTGCGCAACAATTTCCCGAATGCTGGCTTCCGGCGTGCTGAGGAAATCTTCAAATGTAAACATCAGGTTGCGTATGGAAAGCGCCACATTCGCATCGCTGGCTTCCACGTTCTCCAGTATTTCCTTGACCGTATCTTGCGGCATGCGATTCATGATGTCCGCAACCGACTTCAAACCTGAATATCCGCGTTGCCGGGCCTTGACCACGGATTGAAGTTTTTTATTCAGCATGAGCGAGACCTTCTGCGCCATATCGGTTGAGAACTGGTTCATCTCAGCCAATCTCCGCACCACGTCAGCCCGGACTTTTTCACTCAGCAATCCGATTAATTCCGCAGCATGGCGCACTTCCAGATGTGCCGTAATCAGCGCGATTGTCTGCGGATGTTCGCCTTCAAGAAATTTTGCTAATTGCTGTGGGTCGGCCCGCCGGAGCGAATCCAAATCACTGGCCCGTGCTTCTTTAGATTTTTCTACTTGTAGAAGCAGATCTCGCGCTGTTGCCTCACCAAAGGCCTTGACTAACAGCTTTCTAGCGAAGTCTTCGCCTCCCTGTGTGACATATTCCTGCGTAAGGGACATGCGATAGTATTCCTGCAAGACTTCACTCCCGAGTTGCGGTGAAACTTCCTCCATCACCGCAATTGCATGGGTAATTTCCTGCACGTCATGATCCGGTAAGTTCCGGTACAACATGCTGGCCGCTTCATCGCCCAGCATGATCATTAAGACGGCGGCTTTCTGTATGCCTGAGATGGATTCAATGCCCTGCTTCATGAGCCTGCCTCAGAGTTGCGGATCCAGCTTTGTACTAGCCGCGTTGACATTTCCGGTTCAGCTTTAACCCTTGACACTAATTCTTTCCGTACATTCACTTTCCCGTCTTCTTCATCAGCATCCAGTTGGAGTTTCGCAGGGGTCTGCGGCTGCGCCTTTGGCACACCGATCTGGTGGATTGTGGCTAACACCTGCTTCTTCACCGGCCGCAGCACAAGGAAGTAAGCGACCAGGAACAGTGCCACAATGCCAGCGATGCGCAAAGCACCCGACCACTCCTGCGATATGCGCGTAACTTTCTGTACGATGTTTACTTTGCTTGCAGGTTCCGGCACGGGAGCCTGGAAGGCAATGTCTTCCACCACGAGCGTATCGCCACGTTTGCTGTCAATTCCAAGCGCCGCGCTGGCAATGGATTCAATCTTCTTTATTTCTTCCGGAGTTCGCGGCTTGGCTGCGGCATCAAGCATCACAGCAGCAGAAATCCGTTTAATGGTTCCGGCCGGCTGGTTTACATGCCGGACTGTGCGGCTGACAGCATAGGTGGCGCTTTCCGACTCTGACGATGGCCCATTGTCAGTGACCGTGACACTAGGCTTGGGAATAGAAGTTGTTGTACTCGGTACGTTGCTGGCGGTCCCGGGAACACCATTGGCGACTGCGCTGGTAGAGTGCTCTTTGGATGTCTGTTTGGTGATTGCGACAGCAGAATTCGGGTCGTATGTTTCCCTGGTTTCATCGCTGGTGGAAGTGTCGTATTCCACACGGACGTTTGCTTTTACATGGTCTGCGCCTAGCACAGGTTCAAGTGTGGCAATGAGTTGCTGCGTCATTGATGCTTCCAGATCGCTATCAGTGTTTCCGAAAGGCCCTTTTTGTTTTGGTAGAAGTGGAATATGGCCGTCAGCACTGACCAGAGAAACATTGGCGGGATCAAGGCCATCCACGGCATTGGCAATCAGGCGTGTGATGGCTTCCGCTGTTTCCGGAGAAAGCTGGTGCTTCAACTTCAGGACCACTGATGCCTTGGCATCACGCTCATGGTCTGTAAACAATGATTCTCTTTCCATCACCAGGTGGACCCTGGCGGACTCAACTTCCTGAATGCTGGCAATGGTGCGTTCCAACTCGCCTTCAAGGGCGCGCTGATAATTGACCTTCTCAGTAAAATCAGAGCCCATCCAATTGGGCTTATCGAAAATTTCAAATCCCATGCGCCCGCCGGAAGGCATGCCGTCACTGGCAACTTCCAGGCGCGCTTTGTCCACCTGATCGGCGGGAACTTCCACCCCGGTCCCATCTTTTGTGATTTGGGATTGGAAGCCTTTTGCAGTGAGTTTGTTATTTAATGCCTGCGCGTCAGAGGTGGAAAGACCCGAAACCAGCGGCTTGTACTCAGGCTTATTCATGAGCAGGACAAAGAAAGCCAGCATGCCGACCACCAGCACGGCGCTGCCGCCCATGATCAGTTTCTGCTTGAGCGTAAGGCCACGCACAAATGCATTGATCTGCGCCGGCGCTCCGCTCAATTGGAGTTTATTGCTCACTTAGCCTCTTTAGCCCGTGATGCTGGTTAGAAATTCATCCGTGAAATTTCCTGGTACGCGGCAACAATCTTGTTGCGTACCTGGAGCATAAGCTGGAAAGACAGGTCGGCTTTTTCCACGGCGATCATCGCCGTATGCAGATCACTGCCATTGCCTTTTATGACTTCGCCAATCTTGTTCTGGGCTTCACCCTGCGCCTGGTCAATTTGCGTAACTGCGTCCTGCAGTACCTGGCCGAACCCATTTGACTGGTCAGGAGCTTTGGCGGCCCCACCGGTTAAATCAACATTGCTTACTGGAAAGCCCTGGATGTTATTCATGGATCAAAATTCGCTTTCGGTTTATTTCAAAATTTCAAGTGACTGCTGGATCATGCTCTTGGTGGCTTGTACCGCCGCCGTATTTAGTTGATAAGAGCGGACTGCGCCCATTAAATCAACCATTTCTTCCACAGGGTTGATGGCCGGAAATGAAACATAGCCGTTGGCATCCGCGTCAGGATGGCCGGGATCAAAACGTTTGATTGCCGGCGTGCTATCAGGAACCACCGCTGACACATGCACGCCGCGGACATCACGATCAATGGCGTCATGCAAGGAAGCGCCAAACGTCCCCGGCGCGTCTGCCTGAAACAACACATGCTTGCGCACATAAGGACCGCCTTCCGGCGTCCGCGTTGTTTCGGCATTTGCCATATTCGCTGTAACCACTTCAGCGCGTTGACGCTGCGCTGTCAGCGCGCGTCCACTCATATCCAGAACTGAAAACAAGTCCATGATTACTTCCCTTCTTCAATGGCCATCTGCACGCGATGGAACTCTTCTTTAATCAACTGAATGCCCATGTGAAACTGCAATTGCGTTTGCGCCAGCAGAAGCCCCTCTCGATCAAGGTTTACGTTATTTCCGTCCGGGCGCTCCATCAGGCCTTTTACTTCCTGCGCCAACGGCGAAGGATTGTTTTCCGGTGTCTGCAGGATCTTCTGGATCTCCTGTTTGAAATCCAGGTCTTTGGTGCGAAAACCCGGCGTATCAATATTGGAAATGTTGCTGGCAATCAGGCCCTGGCGATGTGTTGCCAGATCCAGAAAATGCTCCAGCAATTCAATTCGTTTTGTGTCAATGCCGCTCACGCCAGTTGCTCCTTAAGACCGTATTCATTGATCTTGTTGCGCACGGTGCGTACGCTAATGCCCAGCATTTGCGCGGTGCGTGTCCGGTTCCCGCGCGCCACCCGTAAAGTCTGCTCAAACAGTTGGCGCTCCGCGTCACGCATGGACATGCCGGCTGAGGGAACAACAGCCTGGGTTGAAGCCGTAACCGCGGCCGCGATCAGATCAGCGTGGGCGAGTTCGGTTTCTTCCAGAAGCTCCACTCCCATCACCGGCGATACTGACATCGCAAGAAGACGGCGCATGAAATTCTCCAACTCACGAACATTTCCCGGCCAGTCATATTGCTCCAGACGCTGGATCAGCTGCGGGGCCAGTTTAGGCCGCTGTCCAGCCGCAGCATGTTTGCGTACAAAGTGCTCGGCAAGACTAGCGATGTCTTCCCGGCGCTCACGCAAGGGAGGCAGGCGTAAAGGAACAACATTCAGACGGTAATAAAGGTCAGCACGGAATTTGCCTTCACGCACCAGATCCATGAGATTGCGGTTCGTCGTAGCGATTACGCGCACATCGATCGGGGTGGAGCGGGCATCGCCAAGCCGGTCAACGTGGCGCTCCTGCAGGACACGCAATAATTTTGGTTGAAGATTTAGAGGAAGTTCGCCGATCTCATCGAGTAGGAGAGTTCCGCCATTTGCCAACTCAAAGCGTCCCTGGCGAGCATTCACCGCGCCGGTAAAAGCGCCGCGCACATGCCCGAATAATTCGCTTTCCAAAAGTGTTTCAGGAAAGCCTACGCAGTTCACAGCAATGAATGGGCCTTTAGCGCGCAGGCTGCTCTGGTGAATCAGCCGTGCCAGCATCTCTTTGCCGGTGCCGCTTTCCGCCTGCACCAGAACATCAGCGTTGGCTTTGGCCACGTGCATAGCGCGCTCTACCATAGTCCGCATGGGCGCTGAGTTTCCAATCATGTCATCTGATTTACGCTCAGTGCGCGCCGGGCTGATGATTGTCTCCGCTGCGCTGAGAATCTGTTCCATAGAAACCGGTTTGATCAGATAATCCAGGGCGCCACCGCGCATGGCGCGCACCGCGTCGCCTACATCGCCATGCGCTGTAAGCAGAATCACCGCCGTTAACGGAGCCATATTGCGAACGCCATCCAGAAGCTCCAGACCTGTGCCATCCGGCATTTTTACGTCAGTGATGACGAGCGGAAAAATATGATTGCGGAACTTGAAAAGCGCTTCCTGCACGCAGGAAGCAGTTTCCGTGGTCCACCCGGCGCGACGGAAGCCGACTTCCAGTGCCGCGCGTATCGAAGCATCGTCATCCACTATCAGAAGTTCTTTCATTCGCCGTCTCCAATCACGGGGAACTCAAGTGAAAATGTGCTGCCCACAGAAGGAGCACTCAAAACCGAAATGGTGCCTCCGTGCTGTTCAACAATGCGTTTGCAGACTGCCAGGCCAAGCCCCGGTCCTTTGGCGCTGCCGGAAAAGCCGGGTTGAAAAATTCTGTTCAGGTCGGCGGCGGAAATGCCGCAACCCTGATCCCGGAACTCCACGCAAATATGAGAATCATGGTGCTGGTCCAGGGCAATCGTCAGTTTCTGCCCGGACTTCATCGCGCGAAATGCGTTAACCGCAAGATTGAAAAATACCTGTTGCAGCTTATGAGTATCTCCATCAATCGTGCCATTGCTCACTTCAGGCTCGAAAACAATTTCAATTCCGTGCTGCCGTGCAATAGGAGAAAGAAGAGAGATGGTTGTCTTGACCAGTTCAGTCAGCTGCAGAGGAAAGAGCTGAGCTGGAGCTTCAGAATAAAACTGCAAAACGTTATTGACCGTGGCGGAAAGCAGCCGAAGCCCGGCGCGAATCTGCTCAACCCAGCCGGATTCTTCAGTGTTATTTTCCAGGCTGTCACCAAGCAGTGACGCAAACAGCTCCATGCTGGCCAGCGGATTGCGAATTTCATGCGCCAGCATGGCCGAAATTTCAGCCAATGACTGCATACGCCGGTTCGCTTCCCGTTCCTTCTCTATCCGGCGCTGCTCGGTGATTTCCCGCAGGATCATCACTGATTCTTTTTTGTGATCGCCGGCTGAAACAATTGGCGCTCGCTTAATGGAAAAAGCCCGCTGGCCATTTGTGCCGGGCAATTCGTATTCGTACTCACGTCCGGTCTTCTGGCTGATCGCTTCAGAGAAAATTTTCATGCTCGCGGCGTTGCCGCCGGAGAGAAGCTTCACCGCTTCATGGTTGCGCAGCCTGGCTTGCCCATTTTCGTCCAGCACAATCACGCCGCAAGGCAAGCTTTCTACAATGCCGCTGAGCCAATGGCCCATGCGCTCGTTTTCACGCAGGCTGCGGTCAAGATCACAATGGCTTTCCTGTAGCTCAAGGCGAAGACGCGCCAGTTCATCCTGCAAATCGCGATACGAACGCTCAAGCACATTGGCAGCGCTGACAAAAGAAGAGAAAGCTTCCGACAACATTGCTTCCGCCGGTTGCAAAGGCGGCATCGGAACCAGGTTTGATTCGAATTGAGCGATCGTATGCATTTGCTGTTAAAGGTGCACGTGCTATACCACTTGTGCGGGTACTTTCTTAAGTTTTTTCTGAGTGTCAAAAACCAAGTGCTCACGGGTAAGCTGCGGCTCATCCTCAGAGAGGATAAAAGCCCTTTCAATGGCATGCTTTAGCTCGCGAACATTGCCGGGCCAATCATGTTCCTGAAGAGCAAATTCAGTTTCAGGAGCAAGTGTTTTTAATGGCGAAGAGTTTGTACGGCAAAGCTCAGCAAGAAAATGCTTAGCTAGCGGCAGCACTTCAGAGACACGATCACGCAGTGGCGGCAGGTGAATGGGAAAAACGGCAAGCCGGTAATAAAGGTCCTGACGAAACTGGCCGGCTGCAACTTTTTCAATCAGGTTTGCATTGGTGGCCGCGATCACGCGCACGTCCACCTGGAACACATCTGAGCTGCCCAGGCGCTGGACTTCACCAGCCTGTAAAAAGCGCAGCAGTTTTGCCTGCATGCTTAACGGCAATTCACCAATTTCATCGAGAAAAAGCGTCCCGCGATGCGCGGCATGAATTTTGCCCAAGCGCGACTGCATGGCCCCGGTAAAGGCGCCCCGAGCATATCCAAAGAGCTCAGACTCCAACAGATTTTCAGGAATTGCGGCGCAGTTAACGATCACCAGAGGCCCTGAAGAACGGGCGCTAAGCTCGTGAATAGCATAGGCCACCATGTCTTTACCCACGCCGCTTTCACCTTGCAGCAACACCGTGCTGGTACGGCGAGCGACAATTCGCGCCATCTTGTGGACGTGGGCAAAAGCCTCACTCTGCCCCACCATGCCGGGCAGCGGTTCTAGCTTTCGACTGGGGAATGGAACTGGTTCGTCATCCATAGAGATCACTGTTTCGGTGCTCGTTTCCGCGTCTTTAAGCGCCTGAAATACTTTGCGCGCGCGCTGGTCAGAAAGCTGGTGTGGCCCAACCAATTTGCCGCTGGCAGAATCCACCGTGACGTATGAAATATTCGGGTTCTGCTGGCGGATGAACCGTGCAACTTCTTTGGAGTCAAGGTCAGGAAGCCGGGCGTCCAGCACCGCGAAGTCAAACCCGGTGCTATCAAGCCTTGCCAGAATTTCCGCTCCGCCCTGAGCTTCCAATGTGGAGCAATCGCAAGACTCCAGCGCACGGATCATACGGTCCCGAACCTCTGGGTTCGAAGAAATTGCCACAATGGCGGATTGGCTGGATTCCGACGACGGAGTGGATAGGTTCATGGTTCTCCTTGGCTAGTTGCTAAGGAGACTATCGATCTTTTGACTGAGTACTTAAGCTCAAACTTATTTTCTAAGAAAGTTTTTATTCAAGATCTTGAGAGAATCTGGCGAGAAGAGAAGCTATAACAGGAAACTAAGCAGTTTTACTGAATACATTTGTCATTATGGCGAGCGGCAAAGCGGGATCAAGTTTAAGAAAATTCTTAACTTTGACTAGCTATGCCGATTGCTCTTCAGAAGTATCAGAAGCGCCGAACTCATAGCCCACGCCGCGAATGGTCCGGATAAGCTTGACCTTTGCGTTTTCATCAATTTTTTTTCGAAGGTAATTTACGTAAACGTCTACTACATTGGTCATAGTATCTGGGGACAGCTTCCATACGTGCTCTATGATCATGTTGCGGGTAATGCGACGCCCCTGGTTCCGCATAAAGTATTCCAGCAGGCCAAATTCCTTTGGCGTGAGTTCAATACTTCTGCCGCTACGGTAAACAGTGCGCTTCATGTAATCCAGCTCGAGATCGGCAATCTTGAGCACAGCCTGGCCGGGGCGATTTTTTCTCCGCAGCACGGCCCGGATACGGGCAGACAATTCCGAAAAGGAGAACGGTTTGGTGAGGTAATCATCCGCGCCTGCATCCAGGCAGGCCACACGTTCCGCAACCTCATCTGTTGCCGTGAGGATTAAGATTGGAATATTCTCATCGCGGCTGCGGACCTGGGCCAACACTTCACTGCCGCGCATTACAGGCAAATTCAAATCAAGAATAAGCAAATCATAACCGCCTTTTTGTAAACGCTGGAGCGCTTCTTCTCCACTGGCGGCAATTTCAGTAGTGTAGTCCTCTGATTTGAATGCTTTGGCTATAAATGATGCGAGTGGAGCGTCATCTTCTGCGATCAAAATGCGCATTCCGCTTTTGCTCCCGAACGAGAGTAATCCCACTTGAGTGAGACATTCTAACCTACGATAGAACAATTACAACCGAATACTCTACACTTTCGTACTTTTAGAAATCCATAACCTAGACAGGGCTACTGTTGAGCAAAACCTCGTCCCAAATCGGTTGGGTGCAACTCGAAACATTCTCCGGTGAGCTTTGAAATGTGTCTAATGACATCCTTGCCAGAGACAATGACTAAAGAAGAAGATTTCTGGTATGGCGGGCGATCATCAGATCCTCATTGGTTTCAATCACACGTACACTGGCGGGACTGTCCGCAGAACTGATCATTTCCGCATGGCATTCATTTGCTGATGAATCCAGTTTTA
>DASRCD010000377.1:0-7628 GCA_035653315.1 Candidatus Angelobacter sp. | reverse complement strand
AATATTGGGATATTTGGGAGTGATGTATTTGCTCACAAAAAATTCCAGCGCCATGCGCGGGACACTGAAACCATCAATCGTGACTTCACGGATATGCACATGCCCTTGCCCGCCGCTGCCGGAAGCATCGGCCTCAACACGCACATCATGTTTGCCGTTAAAAACCGAAAGCAATGGGTTCGATGAATGCTGGCCGGCGCTGATCTCATCGAAGTCCACATTAAGATATGCTGTCACAACTCCCGTGCGTCCCTCCAGCCGAAGTTTATTTACTCCCTGCGGAAGAACAATGGCGCCTGAGGCAATATAGTCATTCACTTCTTCTTCCGTCATCACCGTGGGCGTAGGGTCAGGACGCTGCAACTGTGCGTTCTGCTGGATGTGGTCCAGTTTAGCTTGCATACTCCCAGCTAAACGATGAGCAGATTGCCCCGTGCGTTGGGTTGCCGGTGAGGATCGTACGGCTCCGGGTTTCTGCACAGCAATGAATGCAATGCTCGCCAGCAATAACACCGTTAGTAATAGGCGGGGAACTTTCATTTTGCGCCTGCGGGAGCGGCCTGTGCGGTCAATGGTTGAGGAATAATTTGAGGTTTGTCCAGCGCGCCGGTCACATCCCACTCATTCCCGCTGGTGCTCACTTTCAACTTAGCCTGCTTGCTCGTCAGGGAAACAGTCCCGCTCATTGTATAGATGCGGTTCTCTGCTTTAAATTTGCTTGGCAGGACTTTTAAAGCCTCTTTGTCGATTTCCAGTGAACCTTGCAAAGTTTGGAATTTGAGCGGTTTGGCTGCATCTATGGTGAGCACGCGCGAGCTACCATTGGCCACCTGGAAATCTACGCGCCCGGCTGCATTGGCCATCATTTCCGCACCGGATTTCCCTTCAAAGCGTGCTGAATAATTGACTTTGGCTTTTCCGGAAATCCACTCGGCAACCTGCCCCGCAACAGTTTCCGGAGTTCCAAAATGGTCCAGTACCACTCCGTCCAGCAATCCTGTTCCGGTATAGCGTGGCTGTGCTCCGCTCCAATCAATCTTCCAGTCGCCCTGCGTTGTACCGCTTGAGACTTTTGCATTAATGCGGTTGATCGCCAATGTGTGGTCTCCCACTTCAACATGCGCAGCGAATTTTTCCAGCGGCACATCAGCAATCTTCAGTTCCCCTACTGAGAGGTTCCCTGCCGCGCGAAAATCCGGCAGCTTGTTGTCTGAGCCGGAGAAAAAAGGAAGGGTCCAACCTTTGTCATATCCCAAGAGGTTGGCGGCATCGCCCAGAACCAGCGAATCAAGATGCAAATCAAACGCCAGCGGGCAAGGCGCATTATCACTGCAATTCAGAGGACTGCTTACCGATCCGGTAAAGGCAATGCCAGAATGCTCAAACTGGCCTGTGATGTGGTTGAGCGTGAACGCCGTGTCCGTCAGTTGTGCATCCGCTTCTGAAAAAACCATGCGGCCCTTTACACCTGGAACCCACGCCGCAAGATTCTCTAAATGCGCCGTGCCATGCAGTTTCACTGGTGTGAACCATGCTCCACCAATGTTAAAGTCCACCTGCGCTGAAGCGGTTGCCGTCCCCGCCGGTGGATGAAAGCCGGTAGCGCGGCCAAAGGCTAACAGACGCTCCAGCGGCACCATTCCTTTTGCCGCGACCCAATAACCGTTCTCATCCAGATTTCCCTGTACCTCAAGCGTTGTAGAAGGTCCCATTTGAATGGAAAATGTGTCAATCGTAAGCGCGGCTGGCTGAAAAGCGGCTGTAGGCGGAGCAGGCTGGCTCGATTTCTTTTTCCTGGGTGCTATCAGTTCAGGCACATCGCCCTGGCCCACATGGAATCTCACCTGGCTTACAGGAAAAGGCTTTTCCGCAGCGGAAGTTTGGAGGAAAAATGGCGCAGTGGTAGAGCCTGATCCATGAAAACTATGCGCGCCTCCGTGGGAGTGAAATCCAAAAGCTCCATTGAACTCACCAGTGGCATTGAAGTCGTCGGGCAATGAACGCCGTACCTGGCGCGCTAACGACGCGACCATGGCAAGTGGAACACGCGTCGCCGTCAATGACAGATCATAATTCTGCGCGTTGGGCGAAAGCTGTGTTTTAATCACCACCCCACCATTCCCCATGGGGACATCGCAGGAGAGCCCCAACACTGAATTGGAATAATCTCCCAGGCAGCGCGTGCGTATCTGGGGCATGGGCTCACGATTAATATCAAACCGACGGAAGCTGCTGAGATCAGTAGTAGCCGTGATTTGCATGGCTGCAAGCGGTCCTGTTAATTGCGCATTCACGTCCAGCGCGCCGCGCCAGCCTTTGTCCTGCCCAAATACCAGGTTTGTGAATTGCCCGAGTTGCGCATTTTCCCATGAAAGCTGCAACTTCACCGGCATGTCACGCAGAGCGGCGGAGCGTTTTACATCGCCTTCAAGGCGCATTGTGCCGGTGTCACTCAAATTCATGTCAGTGCGTACCGGACGGCCCTCCAGCCGCACATGCCACGTATCTTCCGCAGCCAGCCAGAAAGCGAAGTCAGTATTCGTCAACGTAAAAGGCTTTTTTTCCGGTCCAACTTTCAGGTTGATTCTGCCCGCGCTGGCTTCAATATAAGGAAAGCGCGAGCGTTGCTCCGCGCTGCGTTTGGCTGTGGGCGCTGTTGGCACCTGCTCCACACGCAGCAGCAACGATTCAAGGTTCCAATGGCCATTGGAATATACAAGATTGAGGCTGGGCGGAGTGTTGTCATCTGTCAGCTTGAGGTTGGCGATCTCCAGGCGTCCATGCCATAGAGAGGTTAATCGCAGATCGGCAGTCACCTTGCCGCATAAGAGCAATGGCTCAGCGTTGAACGCCGGATCATCCATGACCTGAAAGTTATAAAGATCAAAACCCGGGCGCGGGAATAAGCGGTATTTAACCGAGCCAATCTTCACTTCCCTGCCCATTGCGGTGCTCAACGCAGCAGCCAGCCGCTTGGTGAAGCGCGCACCATTGATATTAGGTGGCAAAAAAATACAGAGCGCCAGCACTACCAGCACGACCGCCGCAATTTTTTTTCTTGAGTACGCCAATTAATGCACCAGATGAAATAACCGGTTCCAGCGGGTTATCCCAAAAAAATGGACTGTTGTGTGAATAAAGGAGGAAATCCGGTCAGCAACCGGCTTTGGCTCGCCGTTTTCTTCCGGAACATCAAATGACCAGAATATAAATAATGGACTCCCAATAATGTTTTCCTGCGGAACAAAGCCCCAGTAGCGGCTGTCAGCGCTGTTGTCGCGATTATCACCCATAGCAAAATAATGCCCCGGCGGAACAACAACTTCATTGTTGCGGATATTTTGGGCCAGCGTGGAATACCAGCCCGGTGCAAGCATACCGATACCTTCCGAGAGCGCTGCCGGAAATTCATCGCGATAGGCATCGTAAGAGCCATTGCGAATCACGTAAGGTTCTGTTTGCCTGACACCATTCAGGTAAACCACGCCATTCTGCAAATGAATCCTGTCACCCGGCACACCGACGATCCTCTTAACTAGGTACATCCCTTGTTCAGCCGGATTCGGCGTTAGAAATACTGCTATGTCCCCCCGGTGAATCTGGCGGTAAGGAAAGAGCCAACTCATGGGCTGTTTACCCAATGGTGTAAGCCGGTCCACAAATACATGATCGCCGATCAGCAACGTCTGCATCATGGAACCTGATGGTATTTCAAAATGCTGTACCACAAACGTAAGGATGAAAAGTCCCACTACCAGCACAGACGCAATTCCGGCAATGGACTCCGGCAGGGTCTCTTTCGGGCGCTCTGGGTTTCCTGTCTGGCTTTTTTTAAATAACTGCAAGTATGCTTCCTGAAAAGTCTCGAATCAGCGCACCAGATGAAACATGCGGCTCCAGCGTGTCTCATCAAAAAAGTGAATAATTACGTGCGTCAAAAATCCAACGCGGTCCGCCATGGAGGTGCGCTGGTATTGGTCTTTCGGCGTATCGAATGACCAGTAAATAAATAACGGCCTGCCAATCACATTCTCTTTGGGAATAAAACCCCAGAACCGGCTGTCCAGGCTCACATCGCGATTATCGCCCATGCCGAAATAACTGTCCGGTGGGACCACTAACTCACCATTCTTGATGTGCTCACGCATTTCCAAAGGCCAGTCCGGATAAACTTCGCCTTCCGGCGGAGCATCTGGAAATTGGTCCCGATATGGATTGAATCCGCCGCCTTCGTGAATCACGTATGGCTCGGTTAATTCTTGCCCGTTCCTGAAGACCTTGCCATCGCGAAGGTGGATCCTGTCGCCGGGTATGCCAATGATCCGCTTTACCACATACATCCCCGGCTCTTTAGGATGGAGAAAAACAATAATGTCCCCATGCCGGATTTGCGTGTACGGCATAAATGGTCCAACATAAGCGGCCTTCTTTGTCGGCGTGAGCCGGTCGACAAACACATGGTCGCCCACCAGCAGCGTGCGAACCATGGACTCTGAAGGTATCTCAAATGCCTGAAGAACGAATGTAATAATGAACAGGCCGGAAACAAACACTGCCGCGATTCCGGCAATGGACTCTGAGAGACTTTCCTTCTTCTTTTCAGGTTTTTGGTCTTTATTTTTATCGAACAAGTAGTCTTCCCTGGTCAGAGTTTCTTGAATGTTAACGTACCACATGAAACATTCTGCCCCACCGGGCCATTTGCAGCAGGTGGGCCATGATCTGTCTCAAAGGATTGAGTTTATCATTGGAGTCGTCCTGGGAGCTTTCCTGTTCATTACTCCTGACCGAGAGATAAATCACCAAGGGCCTGCCCACAATATTGGCCCGTGGGACAAAGCCCCAATAGCGGCTGTCCAGGCTCAAATCACGATTGTCCCCCATAGCGAAATAATTATCCGGCGGGACCACCAGTTCCCCATCCTTGATATGGCGTTGCAACTGGTAACGCCACCGGCGGTCCATCTCCGGAGAAAAAGCATACGGCGAAGGGAAATTATCGCGATAGCGGTCAAAAAAAGTAAGCTGCTTATGAATGACATAGCTTTCATCCAGCGGCTTGTCATTCACGTAAACCACCTTATCATGCAGGCGAATATGATCGCCGGGCATGCCGATGACCCGCTTTACCAAAAACTGTGAAGGATCCACCGGATAATAAAAAACTATAATGTCACCACGTCGGATGGGTTCGTAAGGAAGCAGGCCCGGCTTCCCTCCTCCCGCAAAATGCATCTTGTCCACCAGCAAAAAATCGCCGATCAGCAGCGTGTTCTCCATGGAACTGGAAGGAATTTGAAAAGCCTGCACAATAAAGGTGGTGACAAAAATGCTGAAAATGATGATCGTAAAGAATGTCTGTGTCTCAAAAACTACGCGATGGCCGTGATGAGGATGTTCTTTCTGCGCCGGGGCTGCCGCCGCAGTGGAATTTTCAATAGTAGCTTCCTGGATTGTTTCTGCAGCCTCAGCCTGGGTTATTCCTGCCTGTTCTGCGGCTGTCTGGTCCTGTTCATTCATGCGTGTTCGGCCTGTCCGCGCAAATGCTCCAGCGCCTGCTTGGCAGCCAGTTGCTCTGCTTTCTTTTTGGTTCCACCTTCAGCGCGGGCCACATACTCAGGCTTGCTCTGCCCTTGAATAAAGATACGCGCTTCCACGGTAAAAGTTTTACGATGGTCGGGCCCTTCTTCTTTTACCGTTGCATATACCGGTTGTTGGCGTCCGCTGGATTGCAAAAGCTCTTGCAGGGCTGATTTATAGTCGGCCAAGCTGAACTCGTTTTCGCCATCCCCGGCAATGGTTTGCAGTTCAGACAACAGGATATGTTGAATAATGAAGTCGCGGGTTTTTTCAAACCCTGCGTCCAGATACATTGCGGCGATCACCGCCTCCATTGCGTCCGAGAGCAACGTTCCTTTCATGCGGCCGCCACTGCGTTCTTCGCCGCGTCCCAAGCGCAGATACTGTCCCAATCCAAGCCGTGTCGCCACGCTCACCAGATGCTCCGCGCTTACCAAGTGTGCCTTGAGTTTGGAGAGCTGGCCTTCATGAAAGGTGGGGAATTTTTCAAACAATAGCTGGCTGGTTACCAAGCCAAGCACGGCATCGCCAAGAAACTCAAATTGCTCATTGTCAAGATGCTCACCCGCGTTTTCTCCACTGGCCTTGGATTCCTCATGCGCGTGCGAACTGTGCGTTAACGCCCGCTGGAGCATTTCCGGACGCTTAAACGTGTGGCCCAACGCAGATTGGAGTGCGGCTAAATCATCCTTCATAGAAAATGCGTTCACTGCGGCTCCGCGGGTGCAGGATTGCCAGAGCCTCTGGTAAGTCCTGCAAGCCTCTCATGCTCAGCTTCAGCCAGCCGTTGCAGCTCTGGATTTGAACTCGCAAGCTGTAATGCCTGCTCCACCGAGCTGAGTGCCGCGGTATATTTCTTTCGATGATCCTGCGCCAGCGCCAGATGGTACCAAATATAAGGATCAGGCCGTATTTTGGCCAAGTCGGCAGCTTTGCCCAGGTCTTTTTCCGCTCCGGCATCATCTCCGGTTTTCAGTTTCATCATGCCCAGCGCGGAATACGCCATTGCCTGCAAAGTTGATTTATAGATAGCGGCGGCCGAAGCAGCATCGGATTGAGGCACGGCATAGCCAGTTTCGACCACCTGAAGGGCCTTATTGGCATTGTGCTTAATGGTTGTGATTTTCTTCTCGCGATCACGGTCGCGGTCGCCCAGATTATCTGCGATTGCTGTGGCCGTAAGCACCAGAGCCAGCGGATTGTCAGGATCCAGTTCCAGAACTTTTTCGCCCATGGCCAGCATCTTTGCCGGATTATTCTCGCGCTGATATTGCAGCATGGCGCTGGAATATAGATAGTGGCGAAGCTGGCTTGCAGGATATTTTGCGGCAAAATCTTCGGCGGCAGCTTCAGTGGTTGCTCCGCCCGTAAGCGCATAAGCAGCAGTAAACGCATCGCGCTCCTGCTGGCTTCTGGCTACAGGATGTACACCGGTGGGCTGCGCCTGCTCGCCTGCGCTGCTTTGCAGTGGAAGCGCATTCGCAAACATGCTGAAAGCCAGGAACAAGCCAAACAGCTCTCCGGCCACAAGAACACGCCTGCTTGTGGCGTGCCATAACCATGATCCAGAAGCGGGCTGTTCCATGTGTCTTGTTCTCATAAAATCCGCACTCTATTTCGGCGCTTGTTTCGCGTCATTTGATCCAGTGGAACCCGTTAACGTTTGCAGGCGTTCCCGTTCACCCCTTGCCAGACCAGCCAAATCAGGATCTGCGCTGGCATACTGCACCGCCTGATTTACAGATGTAAGCGCTTCGGCGTATTTCTGCTGATGGTCCTGCGCCAGCGCCAGATGGTACCAGACATACGCATCAGGCTGGCTCGGATTCGCATCCGCCGCTGCTTTCAACTCTTTTTCCGCGCCTGCATCGTCATTGGTTTTCAGTGCGGCAATGCCCAGCGCTGAATGCGCCATGGAGATCAATGTCTTTTTATAAGCCGCCACCTGCTCCGGTGAAGCGTTTGTGGCTGGAGCAAAATCTGCATTGATTGTTTCCAGGGCATGCGTGCCGTTTGTTTTGATCGTAGCGGCTTTCTTTTGTAGATCA
>DASRCD010000376.1:0-2132 GCA_035653315.1 Candidatus Angelobacter sp. | reverse complement strand
TCAGGATTTGTGTTGGAGAAACGCTGACCAATCCAACAGCTACCTTGGTAGTGTCCGCCAGTGGATTTGAGTACATTGCCGCGTTAGGATAGCCCGCCCTGTGCAGATCATGCACCGTCTGGTCAATGAACTCCCTGGCTTCCTGGCTTAAATCAACCTTGATTGCCTCAGTATTTGACTTCTTTTGCATCTGGTTGATTTGCGAAAACACAGCGCCAGTGACTGTGATGAGAATCAACAGGCTGATCATGACTTCTGCAAGCGTAAAGCCCCTGGCGTTACCCTGAGAAATCTTGCCCGCCGAATTGAAATTGCGTTTCATCACTTAAAAATTGCCTCGCAACTGCCGCAATGTAAAAGGAAACGTGAGATGTCCCGCTTGACCGTTGGTAATGCTCTTTGCGCTTATCGTAACCAGTTGCGTGGAAGGTGTGGGTCCATCATCTACTGCCCATCGAACATCGTAAGCAACGCCCGCGCCAGCGGAGCACATGACATAACGCATTGAATAATTTGGAACCGGCGCCTGGGAATAATCCACGGACCCGGCAAAAGCTCCACTGGTGATCAGAGGTGATCCGCCTTTGGCTGTATTGATCACAAAGGTAGTGCCGGCGCAATCGGTAATCTGTGTCTGGGCGTCTGCTCCAGTCGCTTTTTTGGGGATGGCAATAATCTTTTCCATGGTGCTCTGTGCCATGGTTGCGGCAGTGGTATGCAATTTTGACTGCCCATTATTTGCGGTGGCTATTGCAATTACCACAATTCCGCCCAGCAGCCCAATCGCCAGCACAGTCATGGCAATCATCAATTCAATCAAGCTGAATCCGCGCGCCATCTGCTTTGTTCCTGTGATTCGAATTTGGCCACCAGCATTCATATAGTGTCTTAGAGCCACTTACCGTTTCCATTGCTTGTTGAAATATATGTCCACGTTTTTACTCTGCCCGTTGGACTCACCGTAACCGCGCCATAAAGAATTGTGCCGTTGGTGCGCTGGAACTGCAGATATTGCACCCATCCCGCAGGTGAACAAGGCGAGGTGGATGAAGCCCTCTGGCATGGCTGGCCAAGCGAGTTCCATCCCAAACCGGGAATCAGCTGGTTTTGCTGATTGTGCATAACGGAGCTTTCCGTATTCAGTGGCGCAAAGCCAAGCGTGGTCGCATCCAGCCCCGATGGAACACCGTTATTATTCAGGCTCACCTGCATTGGAACGGGGGTGGCTGGTTCAGTGGGGCCGCAATTGCCGTCTCCATCCAAATCCACGCACATGGAAACGGGCTTGATTCCGGGCAGGGAAGCCAGCACTTCATACGCTGTGTTATTTTGCGTGGCAAGAATGCGGGCATTTTGATACGCAGTGGCTACGGTCTGCAATGCGCCTTTCAATCGTGAATTGTCGATCTCTCGCGAGAACTTAGGAATAGAGAATCCTGCCACGATCATGATGATCGTGACCACGATTAGAAGCTCCGCCAGCGTGAAGCCTGCTTGTGAAGCCCCCGCTTTCCCAAGCTTGCCCGACGATCTCACTTTTTTATTTACTTTCTCCCGTTTCAGTTCCGCCGCAAAACTTATCCGGGTCCTCGCGTAGTAAAACGCTTTTTAAAATTTGACTGCATTTTCTTCTGCGAATTGTGAGATCGCGACTCCCACAACCCCCCGCAAAAGAGGTGACAGATGTGAATGGACTTTTGTACTGCCACAATACTAACCCAAGTTGCTGAACAGGCCCGCGCAAATCCTTTGTAAGCTCTTGAATATAATATAATTATATTGTTTTGAGAAAACTTATAAATGCGCTGTTTTTGCGTACCAAAAATTACCTCATGAGTACTATGAACTAATGGTCAATGACCGTTCGGACACTAGTGAATGTGTACTATGTAGTTACCTGATCAAATAGCGAATATTGGCTAAGGTAATTATTCGTAAGATATTTGCCTTGGGTAAAGAGTGGACCCATTAGTTCCATTTTGGGAATTTCGCCAAGATATCGCTGCGCATTGAATTGCGAACTCATCCCCGAGCCGGAAAATGGGATAGATATTTTTTGCAGAATTCTGCTTGCTGTCTCATTCATAAATCTTATCTAGGTGCTGCAATAACGGATTGTTATAATCGGCGCT
>DASRCD010000375.1:0-3862 GCA_035653315.1 Candidatus Angelobacter sp. | reverse complement strand
CATCAGGCGTGGCGTGAAGTTTGGCAATGCAACCCCGCATCCCGCGCTGACGGCAGGCCAGCCGGTAATGATCGTAAGCGGCGCGTTGCGTGGCATGCAGGGAACGCTGCTGCGCAGCCAGAACAACACCCGCGTGGTTGTTGCCATTGAATCTATTGCCCGCAGCTTTGCCGTGGATGTGGATATTTCCTGTCTGAAACCAACTGCCGGCTTTGTCCCGCAAGAGCGCAGGGCTGTTTAGCTGGTGCGCTGAGCGATTAGGAAAATCCTTTTACCTGCTTCATGTGCTCATGATCCAACGATTTTTAAAAATTGATTCGCGTGAAACGGAATTTGCCCGGCGCGGGTTTTTCTGTGCTGATGCAACTATCCGCATGCGGCTGGAAAAGGTTGGGCAAGTTTTCCTTCTTGGCTATCACGCTGCGCTGCAGGAAAAAAATCAAATCGCATTGGCGCTGAAACTGGAGCAGGTTGAGCAGGAATTTCGCGGCTTTGCTTATGAAGGCGCAGCAATGGCATTGGCGCTGCTCAATGGAATGGGCCTTCGCAGGAATGCGCTTTCACAATTCATGGCTGGCCCCGGCAGACAACACATTTACATGCTGCACGTGGGCGCAGGTTGGGCTTATGCGCGGCTTCCCTGGCTGCGCTGGCGAATAGAACCGGTGATTAAAAAACTCCATCCGGTACTGGGCTGGCTAGCCATGGATGGCTGCGGATTTCACGAAGGCTATTTTCATTTCAAAGCGCAAAAAAAGGATCCGGCGTCCGGGCTTTCTCAGGTATCCGGGCTTTCTGAAGATGCTCGCCATGTTTTCTATCAAGGATTAGGACGCAGTTTGTGGTTTCTGTACGGAGCGGATGGTAAAAAAATTTCCGGCTGCATTCGGCGCTTCCCTTTGCAATACCACGGCGATGCGTGGAGCGGAATCGGCCTTGCCTGTGCTTATGCCGGCGGGCTGGCGCAGGATGCGGTTGCGGAACTTCGCAATCAGGCTGGCAGTCACGCATTTGCCATGGCGCAAGGCGCAGCCTTTGCCGCCAAGGCCAGGCAACTGGCAGGTAATCCCGCAGAGCATACGGATATGGCCTGCGCTCTGCTTTGCCAACTCACCAGTGAAGAAGCTGCTGCGCTTTGTGACCAGACTTTCGCGCAGATTGATTTGCTTCAACACTGCCCTTACCAGCACTGGCGCCAACTGCTGCAACAGTCGCTGATACAAAAATCCATTTCTTCTTCTACAAGCATTTCCCCGCGAGGTAATTCAAATGAATCCAGAATCTCTTCCTCACTGGTTGCAACGGAACATCGCTAAGATCGTCGCGCTGCTGCTGGTGCTTTTTCTGTTCTTCCAGGCCAGGGTGCCGAGTATCTCTGCAAATGAAGCGGCGCACCTTGCCGGGCGTTTCCACTTTGCGCCCTATGCTTTCCCACTGAATGGCGGCGCGCAGACAAAAAGCGTCCGCGCGGTGCATCCGAGCTTAAAACGTATTTCAGCGTGGATCTCATCCGTTGGCGCCGCTGTGGCGGTAGGTGATCTGGATGGAGACGGCTTATCAAACGATGTTTGCCTGGTTGATCCCCGTACCGATCAGGTGGTAATCCAGCCCGCGCCGAGCACCGGAAAACGGTATCAGGCTTTTGAACTTAAGCCCGTTCGCATGGATTCCACCATGGCCCCCATGGGGTGCCTCATGGGCGATCTGAACGAAGATGGTCTGCTCGACATTGTTGTGTATTACTGGGGCCGCACACCGGTTGCATTCCTGCGCAAGTCCGGCACGCCGGGGCGCGCCACCCAGTTGCGCGCGGAAGATTTTGTTCCCTTTGAGCTGGTGCCCGGAGAAGAGCGCTGGTATTCCAACGCAGGATTCTTTGCTGATGTTGATGGAGATGGGCACCCTGATCTGATCATTGGAAATTATTTTCAGGATGGCGCGCACATTCTTGACGCTTCCGCCAGCGGCACGGAAATGATGCATAACACCAAGTCACGCTCCTTCAATGGCGGATCAAAACACGTGCTGCTATGGAAAAGCGCGACGACTGGCGACCATGCGTCTGTCCATTTCGAAGAAGTGAAAAATGTTTTTCCGCCTGAAGTGGAGCATGGCTGGACATTGGGCGCGGGCGCAGCCGACCTGGATGGCGATCTGCTGCCGGAAATTTATTTCGCGCATGATTTTGGCCCGGACCGTCTCCTGCACAACGTATCCACGCCGGGACATGTGGCATTCACGCTGCTGGAAGGGCATCGTGGTTTCACCACGCCGGCCTCCAGCGTTTTAGGACACGACTCCTTCAAAGGCATGGGCGTGGATTTTGCCGACATCAACCACGATGGCATTCCCGATATTTTTGTCAGCAACATTGCGGATGATTACGCGCTGCAGGAAAGCCATTTTCTGTGGCTGAGCACCGGCGACAAAGATGCCATTCGCCAGGGCAAAGCACCATACGTACAGGCGAGCGAAAAATTGGGTGTTTCCCGCAGCGGCTGGGGTTGGGATGCGCGCATGGCAGACTTCAACAACGGCGGCAAGCTGGAAATTGTGCAGGCGCTTGGCTTTGTGCGCGGAAAGATCAATCGCTGGCCGGAATTGCAATCGTTGGGGACCTCCAATGACAGCCTGATCAGCAATCCGCGGCTCTGGCCGGGATTTAAGCCCGGAGACGATGTAAGCGGCCATAATGAGACGGCATTTTTTGTGGAAGGCGATGACCATCGTTTTCACAACGTGGCTGCCGAAGCTGGGATTGCAGCAAACCTGCTGGGCCGGGGCATCACCGTCGCGGATGTGGATGGCGATGGGCGTCTTGATTTCATCATCGCCGGACAGTGGGGCGATTCCTACCTTTACAAAAATGAAAGCCCGGATGTTGGCGGATTTCTTGGCTTGCATCTCCTGCTGCCGGTGAAAGGCGGCCCTCAAGCGTTCCAGGTCCGCGATGGGCATCCTTCCACTGATCTCTATGGCAGGCCGGCTTTCGGCGCAAGCGTGAGCGTGGAATTGCCAGATGGCCACAAGTTTTATAGCCAGGTGGATGGCGGCAGCGGGCACTCCGGCAAGCGCAGTCCTGATCTGCATTTTGGGCTTGGGCAAATCAGCGCGGACACAAAACTGAAAGTGGATCTGGCATGGCGCGATGGATCAGGCCAGGTCCAGCGGAAAACAATCTGGCTTAAACCGGGGTGGCATTCGGTTGAGCTTGGCTCATAAGCAGAGAAGAACAAGGAGAAAAAAGAATGACATATGCAACACTGAATTTTTATCCCCGCAAAGATCCAAAGATGCGCTTCTTTGCTCTGTGGTATTTCACAATCCTGCTGATTCTCTGGACAGTTATTGGAGATACCCTGCTGGGTTTTGAGCAGTCTTATGCGCAGCCGGTCGTCGGATTCCTGGCCGCATGTGCCATGGCGTTCCTGCTGGAAGGGCTGGATGCATGGAGCAAGCACAGAACTCCGCGATTCGCCGGAAGCTGGCAAAATGCCGTCAACTTCCTTCCACCGTGCATCATTCCCGGACTTGCCTGCGCCATGCTGATTTATGCAAAT
Source organism: Candidatus Angelobacter sp. (assembly GCA_035653315.1). Lineage (GTDB taxonomy): Bacteria > Acidobacteriota > Terriglobia > Terriglobales > Acidobacteriaceae > Angelobacter. The sequence goes on along the minus strand of DASRCD010000375.1, from coordinate 302 downwards.
GAGCGGCTCACGCCAATCATCTTTGCCGCTGCATTATCTCTGGCTTCCAAGTCTTTGTTCCGCGCGCCAATTGGAAATGGCCAGACGCAGCACATTTTTAATCCATCAAATTTTGGGATCACCATCACCCTGTTCCTGCTTCCCGCAGCCGGGCTCGCGCCACCGTATCAATTCACTGAAAATGTGACCGGGTTCTGGCACTGGGCCATTCCCGCCGCCATTCTGCTCACCGGCACAATCATCCATGGGAAATTCACCGGAAGATTGCCGCTGGTGCTCTCATGGTTCGCCGCGTTCGCGGC
>DASRCD010000374.1:0-4222 GCA_035653315.1 Candidatus Angelobacter sp. | reverse complement strand
CCGCAACTTGCTTTTAATTATCTGGGCAGGTTTACGGCACAAGAAGGAGCGTGCTGGCAACCCGTTGGGAATGACGCCGGCTTTGGGGGCGGCGCTGATCCTGAAATGCCGCTTCAGCACATGGTGGAAATTGACGCGCTTGTTGCCGACGGGAGTGATGGGGCACGGCTTACGGCGAACTTCGGCTGGGCCGCGAACCATCTTGAAGAGAATGATGTTCGTACGCTGGCTTCACTCTGGCAGAGCGCGCTGGAATCGATAAGCCAACAAGCCCGAGAACATGAGACCACAGGGCACAGTGCTTCAGATTTTCCCCTGGTCCATTTATCGATCGATGAGGTGGAAAAGGTTGAAGTCGCGTTCCCAACGCTGGTTGACATTTTGCCGCTTACACCTCTGCAAGAGGGGCTGCTCTTTCATTCACTATTGCAGACCGGAGACGATGACGTATATGCAGTGCAGACCAATCTTGAATTTACAGGCGAAATGCATGCTGAGCGCCTGAGGCAGGCAGTGGAAATTCTGCTGCTGCGTTATGCCAATCTGCGGGTTTCCATTTATGCCGAAGGCCTAAGCCAGCCTGTGCAGGTGGTGCCTGCGACTGTTGATCTTCCCTGGCGCAAGATAGATATTTCGGCGCTGAGCGAGGCCGACCAGAAGTTGCGGTGCGCTGAGATATGCGCTGATGAACGGGCCCAGGGCTTTAATTTTTCATCGGGACCGCTCTTACGCTTTGCGCTGATACGGCTGGCCGCCGAGCGGCACTTGCTTGTCTTTACCAACCACCACCTCGTCCTGGATGGCTGGTCAACCCCAATTTTGATCAGTGAAATGCTGGAGCTTTACAGCAATGGTCTTGCCGCAGATGCCTTGCCACGCGTGCGTCCGTATACGGATTATCTGGCCTGGTTGATGGCGCAAGATCGCTCAGCAGCCCTTGAAGTATGGAAAGACTATTTGCAGGAAGTGGATGGGCCGACAATGGTCGCCCCAGCTTTGCGGGAACAGCCAGAAAGCAAGGGGTTGCCGGCAACATGGCAACGTGATCTTCCCGCAGAGTTTACAAGTGCGCTCAACAGCATGGCGCGGTCTCACAACCTGACTTTAAACGCTGTTCTTCAGGGATTATGGGCAATGTTGCTTGCTCGCTTGAACAACGTTGATGACGTCCTCTTTGGAATTACAGTTTCAGGCCGCACTCCGGACTTAGCTGGAACCGATCAGATGGTTGGACTTTTCATCAACACGGTTCCACTGCGTGTTGGTTTCAATTCTGGTGAGCGGGTTGTTGATGTGCTGGCGCGAATTCAGGCAAGCCAGTCCACAATGCTGAATGTTTACCATTTGGGGCTCAGCGAGATCCAGCGCGCAACAGGATTCGAACAGCTATTCGACACGATATTTGTCTTTGAGAATTATCCGATTGATCAATCTCTTTTGACGCGTTCATTCGCGGGCCTTCATATTGCCGGCGTGGAGATGCGGGATGGAGCACATTATCCGCTGGCGCTGATGATTGCTCCGGGAGAAGAACTGCGAGTCCGCCTTGATTATGATCCGGTGCGATTTACCGGTCAGCAGGCGGGTTTGATTGCCGGGCGGTTCCTGCGCTTGCTGGAATCGGCTGTGTCTAACCCGTGTGTTCCCTGGCATCAGGCCGATTGGTTTTCTGCCGGCGAACGGCGCGTTTTGCTGGAAGAGTTCAATCAGCCATCGCGCCCTCTGCCTGCCGCCACGATGGCGGAGATTTTTGAAGAGACAGCAGCGCAAAGGCCGCAAGCAGTCGCAATTATTCAAGGCGAACGCGCCATAACGTATGAAGAGCTGAACCGGCGCGCGAATGGCATGGCTCATTGCTTCATGAAACAAGGGATTGGCCCGGAAGATGTCGTGGGGGTTGCGATGAAACGTTCAATGGATCGCGTGGCGGCCCTCCTCGGTATTTGGAAAGCGGGCGCCGCCTATCTCGCGCTGGATCCCGACTATCCTCAGGCGCGTCTTGAGTACATGCTCACCGATGCATTGCCCACGCTGGTGGTGACGGAGATGAATCTGCGACCGCAGATGCCGCAAACAGCAGGAGTGAAATTTCTAGCGCTGGATAGTCCTGAATTTGCGGCGGCCCTGGAGCACGCGCCAAAGAACAACCCGTGTAGGCAGGCTTTGGCGGGACATGCAGCCTATGTGATTTATACATCGGGTTCAACGGGTATTCCCAAGGGAGTGGTGGTGACGCATGAAGGAATTTCTTCACTTGCAGCAAGCCACACGGAACGCTTCAGGTTGACGGAAACCTCCCGCATTTTGCAGTTTGCCTCGCTGAATTTTGATGCTTCATTTTGGGAACTTCTAATGGCGGTAAGCGCGGGCGCTACGCTGGTGCTGCCGGAAGAGCAACGCGAAGGAGCGGCACTGTATGACTTGTTGTGTTCACAAAGAGTGACCCATGCGTTGCTGCCCATTCCCGTGCTTGCAAGCATGGAAGAGTTTGATGCCTTGCCGCTTGAGTATCTGATCAATGGCGGTGAAGCGCTCAGTGCGGCGACGGTCGCACGATGGTCCGGCGGATTGCAGATGGTGAACGCTTACGGTCCGACCGAAACCACTGTCTGCGCCACAATCAGCTTGCCCCTTTCAGGCACAGAGAATCCAACGATTGGTTTTCCCATTTCCAATACGCGCGTCCATGTGCTCGACAGAAATCTTGAACTTGTGCCTGTGGGCATTGCCGGTGAGATCTATATCTCGGGGGCCGGACTGGCGCGAGGATATTTGAAGCGTGCAGGATTGACTGCGGAACGCTTTGTGGCTAACCCCAATGCGCAAGAGCCGGGAGAGTGCATGTATCGCACCGGAGACATGGCGCGATGGCGCGAAGACGGCACGCTGGAGTTTATTGGCCGCGCCGATGAGCAAGTGAAAGTGCGCGGCTTCCGGATTGAGCTGGGAGAAATTGAAGCAGCATTACGTGCGTTGCCGGAAATTGCGGATGCCTTGGTTGCGGTGAGAGAAGATGCTGCATCAGGGAAGCAGATTGTTGCCTATTTTGTGCCGCGTGGTGGAACTGTTATTGAACCTGCGGTGTTGCGTCGCATGCTGAGCGAGCGGCTTCCAGCGCACATGCTACCGGCAACATTCATGCCGTTGGAGAAGCTGCCGCGTTCGCCGAATGGCAAGGTGAATCGCAATGCCTTGCCCGCAGTGATATCGAAACCGCGGAACGTGCGCGCTCCGCGTTCGCCTGAAGAAGCGGCTTTATGCGCGATGTTTGCCGAAGTGTTGCGCGTGGAACAGGTAAACGTGGAAGACGACTTTTTTGCGTTGGGTGGAGATTCGCTGTCCGCCATGCGGTTGGTGGGACGGGTGAGCAGCGGCTTCGGCATCACACTTTCCCTTCGCGATTTCTATTCTGCAAGCACAGTGTGCGATCTGGCTACGTTAGTGGAAGCGATTGCTTTTGCCACATCACCCGCGCATGCGAGCAATACATCTTTGGGTAATGAAGTATTTGAGGAAGAAGACATATGAGTTGTGCTGAGCTGCTGCTAGAACTGAAAAATCTTGGAGCACGTGTGTGGGTGGAAGAAGATCGCCTGCGCATCTCTGCCCCGCAGGGCGCTATTACGGAAGAAATCCGCCGCGAACTTAAAGACCGTCGCAGCGAGTTGCTGGATTGGCTGAAGCGGCAAATGCCTGCACGTTCTGAGCATGTATTGGCGAAGCGTGATAAAGCGGAGCGGCTGCCATTGTCGTATGCGCAGCAGCGGTTGTGGTTCTTGTACCGGATGGAGGGGGTAAGCGGGACGTACAACATCCCGCTGGCGGTGCGGCTGAAAGGAGAGTTGAACAGAGGAGCGCTGGAGCAGGCGTTGTGGGACGTGGTGGAGCGGCATGAAGCGCTGCGGACGGTGTTTCCGGAGACCGAAGAAGGTGGCGAGGCATATCAGAAAGTGCTGGAAGCAGAAGAAGCACGGCAGCAGCTGCGGCTGGAAGTGGAGCGGGTGCAGGATGAAGCGGAGTTGGAAGAAAAGCTGAAGACGGCAGCGGGACAGGGAATGGAGCTGGAGAAAGAGCTGCCGTTGCGGGTGAAGCTGTATGAGGTGGGCGAGCGGGAGCATGTGCTGCTGCTGGTGGTGCACCACATTGCGGGAGATGGCTGGTCACTGGGGCCGTTGGCGCGCGACGTGGAGCAGGCATATGGAGCGCGGGTGGAAGGAAGAGA
>DASRCD010000373.1:0-3509 GCA_035653315.1 Candidatus Angelobacter sp. | reverse complement strand
TATTGCAAGGGGATAATCTTTCAACGCTGATCAAGCTCCGAGATGCATCAACGGTGGAAGCGGACCGGAATCGATTAAGCGTGGTATTGGCATATGCCTATGCAGCGCAGGAACGCTGGGCAGAACTTCTGCCGGTAGCGGAAGCTCTGACTCAATCATCTCCGGACTCGCTCATTGCATTCAACTTTGCCGTTCAAGCCTATACCGGGCTAAAACATCTGGGAGATTGGCAAAAATTAGTTGATTCACGCCTTGAAAAATATCCTGATGAAGTGGAGTACAAGCGCTCCAAAGCCCAGTTAGCCCAATATCAAGGCGATGTTTCCACATTACAAAAAGTGATCAAGCCGTTAATAGATAGCGGTAAAGCAAGTGACCAGGATTTAAATTTATATGCCTGGAGTGCGCTTTTATTGCCTGGCCCAATTAGTCCGGATGCAGTTGAAGCCGCTGAACGGGCCAATACCAATACTAAATCCTCCAATTTTCCCATCCTGCATACGCTGGCATGCCTGTACGCTTACACAGGCAAAACAACTCAAGCGCGTGAGTTACTGTTGAAAGCCATGGATGCCGCAGCTTTAGAGGAACCTAACTCCGAAATTTGGTTTGGGTTGGGAGAACTTGCGGAACAATATGGGGAGCTTGCCACAGCACAAACTCTTTATTCGCGCATTGAAAAACCCAAAGTTGATGTTTCCGGCACCAGTTATATGCTGGCGCAACAGCGCCTAGTCGCCCTTAAAAGCGTTATTACAGCCAAGGGCTCAGGGAACTAAAATCATGCCCCCTGGCCGAAGGAGTTGGAGAACCAGGGGGCGTTCACAGAGGATATACGCGATCTAGGAATTGATAATATCGTATCACGATAAAAGTTTCAAATGCCGGGCAATATATCTTTCTGGGACATTCGCAGGATGGAATATACTTTTCCACCAGAAGCAGGAGGGTGCCGCCTTGCCAGAACAGCGCTTTGCTAACTACGAAGAGTTCTTCACGTTTTACCTGCATGAGCACAGCGATCCGCGCAACCGCGCCATGCATGCCGCGGGAACCATTCTTGGGCTTTGCACGCTGATTGTTCCTTTTGTTACAGGCCATCCATGGTATGCGCTGTTATGGCCGGTGGTGGCATACAGCTTTGCCTGGACAGGCCACTTTCTTATTGAAGGCAATAAGCCGGCAACGTTTGGACATCCATTCTGGTCATTTATCAGTGATTTCAGGATGCTTGGATTGATGTTAACGGGAAAGCTAAAAAACCGGATGGCCGTCGGCCCCCCTGTAGAGCGCCGTTCAACTCCATAGAGTGCTGTTCACCCTAAGAACCGCGCGTGCTTTATGTACATCGACAAGTGTCCGATTGCCAAATAACAAATGCCCAGCAAAACTTTTCCCAGACGGGCTTGCTGGCTCCTATTTATTGGAAAGTTATTCAACGTAATGATGCCAAATGGCATTATGCCCGTGTAAGCGCGCATAAGAAAACGTGCCCAGCCCAATCCATACTATGCCAAAAAACAAGTGGCTAGACATGGGAATAAGTGCAGCGTACCTAACAGCGTCACCTATTCTGCTGCGCAACATTTGCAGGTTTTGTCTGAAATGAGGATTGCCCTGTTTCCGCCTTTGTTCCCGTTCCTTGTCCTTCGCCAGAAGCGGCCTTGAAATAATAAGTGGTGTTGGGTTTTAAATTTTTGAGCGTGACTCTATGCGTCAATCCACCCCAGGGCATGCCGGCTGTCTGGTCCAGGTGGCTGGGATCGGTGCCGTAATGGAGTGATGTTCCCGCATTCACGTTGGTTGACCATGCGATCTCGGCGGTTGTGTCCGTCACATTTTCCACCACGGGGCCATTGGTAATCTGGACCGCGCTGTTCGTGGAAAAAATAGGGGAGACCGGAATCTGCTGCACGGACTGAGACGGCGGCAAGGGCTGAACTTGCGGTTGCCCTGCTTGTGCCCCAAGCTGCGCCAACGCAAAAGCCAAAGTGAGAGCGGTCACGATTGTATTCATTGGGGTACTCCGCCATGGTTAGATGACCACTGGGCCAAAAGGGCTGTTTTGCGGATTACAAAAGGATTCGTGTCTTTCCGCAGGCCTGTACGCCTTATTGAATGATTCTTGGAGCCAGGAAAACCGCCACAGCAACACCAATCAGGCCAATAGCGATAATCGATATTAACCACAAGAGGAGAAAGGTGCGTTCCTGCTCGGGCCGGGCGGGAGTAATGCCTATGATCATGTGGAGCAAGCGCATTACTTTAAGAAGAAAGTTCACTATCCTGCCTCACACTGTCCAAATTCTGGCGATCTTCAGAAGAATATATCAAGCACAACGTAATGGGTAATTCAGCCAGATGATTGTGATTGCAAGATCGTTTATGTCTTTCGATTGCGCAAGAACACGGCTCAAGGGACAATAAGCGGGCGGAGTAGATATGAAAATTGCCAAAGTGCTGGTATGGCTGGCGGTAGCAACTCTGGGAGCGCTGGCCCTGGCGACAATTGCTTTTCATCGTGGCGAGCCGATTAATGCCATGTGGCTGGTGGTGGCGGCCGTATGCAGTTATGCGCTAGGGTACAGGTTTTATTCCAAATTTGTTGCCGCCAAGGTGCTCGCACTGGATGCCATGCGGGCCACGCCGGCCGAGCGCCTGGAGAATGGCCGCGATTTTGTCCGGACGAATAAGTGGGTCCTTTTTGGCCATCATTTTGCCGCAATAGCCGGTCCGGGGCCGCTGGTTGGGCCAGTATTGGCCGCGCAATTCGGTTATCTTCCAGGCACGCTCTGGATCCTTGTTGGAGCGGTTTTCGGCGGATGCGTGCAGGACTTTGTGATCCTTCTTTTTTCTGTCCGCCGCGATGGTAAATCCCTTGGCCAAATGGCGCGGGATGAGATCGGCAAGACTGCCGGCACTGTAGCTTTCATTTCAGTCATCAGCATTCTGGTTATTTTGCTGGCAGTGGTAGCGCTGATCATTGTGAACGCCCTGAAAGACAGTCCCTGGGGTGCATTTACGATTGGAATGACTATTCCCATCGCGCTGCTCATGGGTGTTTATCTCAGATATTTGCGTCCAGGCAAAGTCATTGAGGCTTCAGCATTAGGTTTTTTGCTGGTAATTGCTGCCATCTTTGGCGGGCAGTGGATGTCACAATCCACACATGCTGCTGCATTCACGCTGACCGGGACAATGCTGGCTGTTCTTATTATTGTGTATGGCTTTGCCGCTTCAGCGCTGCCGGTATGGTTATTGCTTGCACCGCGCGATTATCTGAGCACGTTTGTAAAACTTGGGACTATCGCAATTCTTGCCTTAGGCATAGTTCTGGTCCATCCCAATTTGCAGATGCCCGCGCTCACCCGGTTTACTGATGGCAGCGGCCCGGTATTTGCCGGCAATCTTTTTCCGTTTGCATTTATCACCATTGCTTGTGGCGCAATCAGCGGCTTTCATTCGCTTATCTCCAGCGGCACCACTCCCAAGATGATTGCCCGTGAAAC
>DASRCD010000372.1:0-9409 GCA_035653315.1 Candidatus Angelobacter sp. | reverse complement strand
AGCTGGAAGCCGTCATTTTTTCCTGAGAAACTTCCATCCAAGAGATTTCTTGAGTTTTATGGCACACGGCTGAATGCCGTGGAGTTGAACGCCACGTTCCGTCGCATGCCATCTCCCGCTGCAATTGCCGGTTGGGTTAATGCCACGCCGCCTGATTTTCGTTTTGCCGCGAAGGTACATCAATCCATCACACATTTCAAACGGCTGAAGGATGCGGAAGACTCCATGCGTTTTTTTCTCCAAAGCATGGAACCTATGCGCGAATCGGGCAAGCTGGGGCCAATTCTGATTCAAACACCGCCCAACCTCAAGGCCGATACGGATTTGCTCAGGACGTTTGTGCAGTGCCTGCCTCAGGTATACAAATTTGCTTTTGAGTTCCGGCATGAGAGCTGGTTTAACTATGCTGTGTATGAGATTTTGAAATCAAAAAACGCGGCATTGTGCTGGGCGGAAAGCGAGAAGATTACAGCGCCAAAAGTTCCCACCGCGGACTTTGTTTACTACCGCTTTCGCGAGCCGGAATACAGCACGCCTGATCTGCAACAGGCCGCTCAGGAACTGCAAGCGCAGCGGGCTGAGCGGGAGGTGTATGCATTCTTCAAGCATGAAGAGAAGCCGGAAAGCGCATTGAATGCGGTGCAGGTGGCGCGACTGAACGGAATTGAAGAAAAGCCTTTTGCCATGCCGGAAAAGAAAGTGCGCGCAAAAAAATAAAAAGCCCGGATCGCTCCGGGCCTTTATAGAGAAATACTTTTGCTAATTATTACCGGTGGGCGCGGACGCAGCTTTGGATTCCTCGGGCTTGCCATCGGCATCAAAAACTTCCACCGTGCCGTACTTTGCCACTGCGTCATGCACTTGCTTGGCATCGCCTACCACCACAATTTGCAGGTGGTCCAGGTCAACATACTTTTTGGCAATGCGCTGGACCGTATCCGCATCCACCTTGGCGATTTCATCAGAATAATGGTCCCAATAATCATTACCCAGGCCGAAATATTTCACGGTCATCCAGTTGTTGAGGATTACAACGGGATTTTCCAGGGAAAGTGCAAAGCTGGAAACAATAGACCGCTTGGCTTCCTCCAATTCGCCTTGCGGCACTTTTTCATCGCGCAGCCGCTTAAATTCATACATGAGTTCGTGCAGTGATCCATCGGTTACGGCATTGCGGACTTCAGTGTTGGCCACCATCAGCCCCGGATAGATATCACTGGTAACGCGGCTGTATGCGCCGTAGGTGTAGCCTTTTTCCTCACGCAAGTTAGAGAAGAGCCGTGCAGCCGAGCCTCCGCCAAGAATGCGATTGGTGACCACCAGCGGAATGTACTCAGGATCAGAGCGCTTCAGTGAAAGTGCGCCCGCAAGAATATTGCTCTGTACCGATCCAGGGCGGTCAACAAGAAATATATGCGCGGCTGCGGGTGCGGTAACCGCGCCCAGAGTGGGCGCCTCAATGGCATGAGTTTTCCATGCTCCAAAATATTTCTGGGCCAGCTCCTTTGCCTGGGCCACTGTCACATCGCCGGCAATGGCCAGAATTGCATTGTTTGGAGCGTAGTACTTATCATGAAAGGCCTTCAGCGCTTCAGCATTGGCTTTCTTGAGCGAATCCAACGTCGGAGATTGAATGGCTGCCGGAAAGTCGCCATACGCGGCGCGGGCAAAACGTTCACGCGCCAGGAAGCCTGGATTCGAGCGCATTTGATACAGCCGCGCTCCCTCCTGCCGCTGATACTTCAGCAATTCGTCGGCAGGGAAGCTGGGATTGAGCACGATGTCACTTACTATTTCCATCAGCTTGTCAGCAGACTGGCTCAATCCTGACGCGGCAATCATTGTGACGTTGGAGCCAAAGTTTGCATCAGCATTGAAGGTTGCGCCCATCTCATCCAACTCGGTTGCAATCTGCGAGCTGTTGCGCTTGGTTGTGCCTTCACGAAGCTGGTCAGCCGTGAAAGACGCTAAACCCGGCATGTCTTTTGGATCGGAAAGCGCGCCGGATTTGATCCACAAGCTGTAATACACCGCCGGCAGATGGTGTTGCTCCAAAATCAGAATGGAGAGTCCATTGGGCAGGGAAGCTTCCACAGGGTGCGGCAGCTTTACTTTCAAAATCTCATTATTTACCGGGGCCTTGTTCAGCCGCTGGACTTTGGAGGGCAGGTCCTTTGCGTCAGTGCCGGGGCCCTGGGCTGGCGGCTGCTGCGCGAACAGGATGGCCGTGCTCATACAAAGTGCAATCATCATCGGAAATATTTTTGGAAATATTTTTTTCAGCATGGCTCTCTCCTTATCTCATTCCTGCGGCGGTTGGTGTGGCAGTATGTGCTCCGGGCGTTGTAATCACAACGGACCGGTGCGCAGGCACAAGGTATTTCTGGGCTGCCTGTTTTACCTGTTCAGCGGTTACGGCCGTGAGCTTGTCATAGGCTGTATTGATAAGGTTTGGGTCGTTATAAAAAACAGTGAACGTGCCGATCTGGTTGGCCCTGGCCAGTGACGATATCCGGGTTTGGATTTGCTGGCGGAGAAGCTGTGTGCGGGCCTTTTCAATTTCCTTCTGCGTTACACCATCTTTTTTCACCGCTTCAATTTCATCATCGATGGCCTTTTCCAGGTCCTCCACTTTCACGCCCGGACGTGGAAGCGCAACAATGTTGAACAAACCTGGGCCGCGCCGGCTTTGAGCAAACCCGCCAACATTCAGGGCAAGCTGCTTGTCATGGACAAGATGTTCATAGAAACGCGAGCTGCGCCCACCGGAAAGAATGCTGCTCAATATCTGCAATGCGTATGTATCCGGCGTGTTTCCCGGAGGGATGTTATAAACGGCGTGGTATTGCGGCAGACGCGCCAGCGTGTCTGTCATAGTTTTGCGCCGCTCTTTGTCATGGTCAGGTTCTTTCATGTCCACGGCTGGGGGCGCGGGCTGGCGTGGAATATCGCCAAAATATTTTTTTACCTTGGCCAGTGTTTCCCTGGGATCCAGATCACCCGTTAATACCAGGACAACATTGTTCGGCGCATAGTAAATGCGAAAGAAATTTCTCACATCGTCCAGCGTGGCGGCGTTCAGGTCATCCATGGAGCCGATTACGGAATGGTGATAAGCAAAATTGTCATAGGCCATGGAGTCCAGCTCTTCTGTAGATTTTCCATAAGGCTGGTTGTCCACGCGCAGCCTGCGCTCTTCCTGCACTGCATTGCGCTGGTTATCCAGATTGGCCTGCGTAATGTTCAGCGCGCGCATCCGATCAGATTCCAGAAACAATGCCATATCAAGCTGATTCTTTGGCAGCTCTTCAAAATAGTTAGTCTGGTCATTGTTTGTGCTGCCGTTCATGGAGCCGCCGTAGTTCTGTACCAGCAGCATGTGCTCGCCCTTGCCTACATTGGCTGAACCTTCAAACATCATGTGCTCAAACAGGTGGGCAAAGCCGGTGCGTCCCTCTTTCTCATTGCGGGAGCCAGTGTTGTAAGTGAGGGAAATAGCAAAGACAGGGGCGGAGTGGTCTGGCGCGATAATCACGCGCAAGCCGTTTTCCAGCGTATTGTCAGTAAATTCGATTTTAGGCAGCTTAGATTGCGCAACCGCGGCCGAGGCCAGCGCGAGCAGCCATGCGCAAAGCAGCAGTCTGGAGTAGATACTCTTCACAAACACCTCAAAATGGGAATCTGTAAATTTGGAAAGATTTTGGAAGACGGACTAGGTTCTGCGAAACTGCGCGGAAAATCAACTGAAAAATGACTTTCCGAGCTGCTTGTCCGGAAAACAGAAATGCAGCTTATCCCAATGCAAAAAGTTTTAGATGACCTCTTCTTATAGGTGCAAATATCAGCTTAGCCCAGCGTGGTAAAATCCGCAGCGGTCTTCCCGGAGAAAAAATGAGCATTCGTAAACTGGCATTCTTTCTATGTTCGTGGATTATTATTTTCAGTCTGGCTGCGGGAGCAACGGAGCGGCAGAGCGGCGCGGACTATCACGCGCGTCGCGTGGCCCTGGCCAAAGCCATGCAAGGCGGCACGCTGGTTCTGTTTGCGCCCACTGAGGCAGAAGGCCCGAATGATCTTTATGGCTTTCGCCAGGATGACAACTTTTATTACCTCACAGGATGGCTGGAACCAGGCGCGGCTGTGCTCATCAACTCCAATCCGTATGTTGAGATTTTATTTTTAGCGGAACACAACGTTACACAGGAAAAATGGACCGGACCAAAGCTGGGCCCGGAAAATCCGCAAGCGCCGGAGAAGACCGGCTTTGAAAAAGTTGAAAGTCTGGACAAGATGCATGACGAGTTGCTCAAGCTCTTGCCACAACCGCGCGCCGTCATTTTTTCCGATCTTGGCGAGAATGGCCAATCCACGGCGTCCACCGGGCCGGTGGAGTGGCTGCGCCGTGCCAATTCATTTCCAAACTATGTTTCTTTTCGCGATACCAATCCGCTGATTGATCACCTGCGAACAGTAAAAGATGCCGGCGAACTGCACATGGTCACGCGCGCCACGGATGCTTCTGTAGCTGCGCATCTTGCCGCGCTCAAAGCCATTCATCCCGGAGTTACAGAGCGGGAAATTGCGGCACTTATGCAATATGAGTTCAGCAAGCGCGGCTGTGAGCGCCCGGCATACGCGCCGATTGTGGGCTCAGGATTTTACTCCACCGTGCTGCACTACTCTGATAATTCGCAGACGATGCAGGATGGCGATGTGGTGGTAATGGACGTTGCCGGCGAATACTCCATGTATGCCAGCGACATTACCCGTACAGCCCCGGTCAATGGCAAATTCACCGCCCGGCAACGCGAGATCTACAACATTGTGCTGGGAGCGCAGGAAGCAGCGATGCAGGCATTCCAGGCAGGGAAGTCACGGCTGGCCACCAGCCATGACGATCCCAACTCGCTTTACAAAGTTGCTTATGACTACATCAACACGCATGGCAAAGACCTGCATGGCGAACCGCTGGGCAAATATTTTATTCATGGCCTTGGGCATCACGTTGGATTGAATGTCCACGACGCCAATGATTCTTCCATGCCTCTGGATAAGGGCATGATCTTCACCATTGAGCCGGGTATCTACATTCCTGAAGAAAAGATTGGCGTGCGGATTGAAGACATGTTTACCGTTGACCAGAATGGAAAGCTTGTAATGCTCAGCCATGGTCTGCCCCGCACAGCCGACGAAGTGGAAGCGGCGATGAAGAAGTAGTTCAGCGCTCAGCGCAATTTAAAAAGGCACATCACTTCAGCGCCACCGCTAACGTGTCATGGTGTTCGCGGATAAACCGCCGCAGATAAGGGCCAATCTGGCTGGGTGCATCAAATCCTGCGGCTTTGGCGGCGGTTTCCGCATCTTTTGGGCTGACGTCGGCGCTTTCTGCATAGTGTTTTAGATCGCGGAATACACCAATGGTAAAGATGTCCCATGCCGCTCCCCGGTCGCGCACAAAGATAAAGTTTTCCGGCTCTTTCACGGCTTTTGCGTAAGCATTTTCCATTTCTCGTTCTTTATAAAGATCGGCGAATTTGCCCGGCAGCGCGACAAACATCTCCACATGAAAGAAAGCGCCGTTAGCAAAGGCCTTGCGCAGATCGGCTAGCGGCGGCCCATAAGCAAACAAATCTTCTTGCCAGGCGATATTGTCTTTGAACTTGTCGCCGAAATGTGAAGTCTGCTCCACCTTGCTTCGCTTGGCTACGCGATCAGCTGCGTAATAATCTTGATAACTTCCCATGGGGAAGAGAATCATCAGGTCCCAATGGTCGCCCTGGCTGTGGCGCATCCAGAGCGGAGCCTCATCGCTTGCAGCCTGCATGGCCGAGGCCTGCTGTTTGTATAAGTCCACCAGGTCGGCAAACTTTCCTGGGGCCGCCTGCACCAAGTTCACTCTATAGAGATAAGCATTTTCTGCGGCATGCGCGGCCCCGGTAAGAATCGAAGCTAGCAGCAGAATATAAACAGCATGTTTGGGAAGCATTAGTTGTCGCTCACTTTTCTAGATTGCGGGAATTTGGAGTGCGCAAAAGCACGCCATCTGATTGCGCCATCTCCGTTGCGATGTTAACTTAAAAGGTTTGCATAGTGCATGGTTTCGGGAGGAAGCATGGCGTCTTCATATAACAATGTCCCATTGCCCAAAGGCGGCAGCCCCATTACCTTTAGCGGCGGCAAGCTGCAGGTGCCGGATAATCCAATTATTCCTTATATAGAAGGCGACGGCACGGGCCGCGATATCTGGGCCGCTTCTGTCCGTGTTTTTGATGGAGCCGTGCAACGCGCTTATGGCGGCAAGCGCAAAATTCACTGGTTTGAGATTTTTGCCGGAGAAAAGGCCTTTACCAAATTCAATGACTGGTTGCCGCAAGAGTCGGTCGATGCGGTGCGTGATCTCCACGTCGCCATTAAAGGCCCGCTCACAACGCCGGTGGGTGGAGGCATTCGCTCGCTGAACGTCGCCCTGCGCCAGATCATGGACCTGTTTGCCTGTATTCGTCCGGTACGCTACTACCAGGGCGTGCCTTCACCAGTAAAGCATCCTGAACAGCTTGATGTAGTGATTTTCCGCGAAAATACTGAGGATGTTTATGCCGGAATCGAATGGAAACAAGGTTCGCCGGAAGTAAAGAAGCTGCTTGATTTCCTGAACAACACAATGCTGGCCAATACCAAGAAGCGAATCCGTGATGATTCCGGCGTTGGCATTAAACCGATTTCTATTACGGGCACCAAGCGACTGGTGCGCATGGCCATTCAACATGCCATCAAGAACAAGCGGCGCTCTGTGACGTTGGTGCATAAAGGCAATATTCAGAAATTTACTGAAGGCGCATTCCGTGAGTGGGGCTATGAAGTGGCGCGCGACGAGTTCCGCGACCATATAGTCACCGAGCGCGAAAGCTGGATTCTGGACAATAAGGACAAAAGCCCAAGCCTGACGGTGGAGCATAATGCCGCGATGATTGAGCCCGGCATGGATTTTGCTCCTGAAAGCTTCAAGAAAGAAGTTTATGCGGAAGTGAAAGGCGTGCTCGATTCCATTGGCCAGTCACACGGCAACGGCGCGTGGAAGAAAAAGATCATGATCAATGATCGCATTGCGGATTCCATCTTCCAGCAGGTGATCATCCGTCCTTCAGAGTATGACATTCTGGCCACGCCGAACCTCAATGGAGACTATATTTCTGACGCCTGCGCGGCGCAGGTGGGCGGATTGGGAATTGCTCCCGGCGCAAACGTGGGCGACCAGCACGCCGTGTTTGAAGCCACGCATGGCACCGCTCCCAAATATGCGGACAAGGACGTGATCAATCCCGGATCGGTGATTCTTTCCGGCGTAATGATGCTGGATTATCTGGGTTGGGTGGAAGCGGCGCGGCTGATTGAAAACTCACTGGAAGCGACAATCCAGCAGAAATTTGTGACCTATGATTTTGAGCGCCTGATGCAGGGCGCAACCAAGGTGAAGACCAGCGAGTTTGCTACGCACATGCTGGAGAACATGCTCGACCGGCGCACACAGGCTGTCTAGTTATATCGGCAGAGTTAAGTCAAGAGGCATGAGGGTTAATCATGCCGCAAAAAATCAGATGGGCTTCCGGCCCCGAAAAATCAGGAAGGAATTTTAGAAAATGCGTAAAAAAGTAACCATTGTCGGTGCAGGAAACGTAGGCGCTACATGCGCCCACTGGGTAGCCTCAAAGGAACTGGCCAATGTTGTGTTGATTGACGTTTTGGAAGGCATCCCCCAAGGCAAGGGACTTGACCTGCTGGAAGCCATGCCCATTGAAAAGCGCGACTCATTTGTTCTTGGCACAAACGATTATGCCGATACGGCGAACTCTGACATTGTGGTGATCACGGCCGGCATTGCGCGTAAACCGGGAATGAGCCGCGACGATCTGCTCAACACCAATTTTAAGATCATGCAGGACGTAGTTTCAAAGGTGATTGCGAATTCGCCCAACTGCATCCTGATTGTGGTTTCCAATCCGCTGGATGCCATGGCGCAGGCGGCATTCAAGTTAAGTAAATTTTCCCGCAACCGCGTGCTCGGCATGGCGGGCGTTCTGGATTCTTCCCGTTTTCGTACGTTCATCGCACAGGAATTGAATGTGAGCGTGGAAAACGTTACTGCCTTCGTGCTTGGCGGCCACGGTGACACCATGGTTCCACTGGCCCGTTACTCTACCGTTGCTGGAATCCCGCTTACTGAACTTATCCCCAAAGAGCGGCTGGATGCCATCATCCAACGTACGCGCGATGGCGGCGCGGAGATTGTGAAATATCTGAAGACAGGCAGCGCCTACTATGCGCCTTCAGCGGCGGCCACTGAGATGGTGGAAGCCATCCTTAAGGACAAGAAAAAAATCCTTCCCTGCGCTGTCCATCTGGAAGGCGAATATGGAATCAAAGGCCTGTTTGTGGGCGTGCCGTGCAAGCTTGGAGCAAAAGGCCTGGAGCAGATCATTGAAATCAAATTGACCGCGGAAGAGCAGGCCGCCCTGCAAAAGAGCGCTGATTCGGTCACCGAACTGGTGAAGGTGATTGGCGTTTAGCGATTGATTTGACGATTACAAGAAAGGGCTTAACCAGACCCGCATAGCTGAATGGCTGTGCGGGTTTTTATAATTAGGCATCTTCATCATCGGCTGGTAGCGCGTGTTCACCTTCATATCGCGCCCATCCGCCATAAGTCTTCATAATGTCCTGGACCGCGGTATCCAAAATGAGTTTTAAATCCCAGCGCGAGACAATAATCATTTGTTCTTCAAAGTGAATTACTGAAAGCCGCTCTGAGGACATTTCCTGCTGAAGACCTGCCGGGGTTGCCACAATGTACTTATAGGTTGAGATCCGCTCGTCCTTGGGGTCGCGCGTCTCTACGAAAAATTCATCGCAAAAGGAATTTGGATCGGCTGGCCCCCGCACCAGATCAATCTTTGGGAAGTAATAATTCAAAAACTCAGGGCGGTTGTAAGTGCCATCATTCCGCAGTTCAAGCTCAGGCAGAAGTAATGGGAAGGGTATGTCCGCGCCAACCGTAGCCGGAGACTTTGCGCGCTTTGAATCTTCCAGCATTGTGTTGGCCGTGTCTTCCACCGCCATGGGTTCTATGGGATGTTGCGCCGGCAGGATTGGCGCTTTATCGCTTGAGGCAGAGATTAAACGCATCAGTAAAAACAAAGCGATGAAAGCGCCAACAAAGATGGCGATCTTGATTGGATCCATGGCGAGAGTTCAGTTATGCCGCGCGCTCAATGGTAATGGAGTTAATCACCACTTCCTTGACAGGCCGGTCCTGGGCCCCGCGCTTCACCTTGGAAATTTTATCGACGACATCCTGTCCTTCCACGACTTCACCAAAGATGGTGTGATTGCCGGTAAGCCACGGCGTGGCTGC
>DASRCD010000371.1:0-5148 GCA_035653315.1 Candidatus Angelobacter sp. | reverse complement strand
TCACCGCGAATGACGTGGCAGACCGCATTGCGCGCGGCAAGGTGAAGCATGTTATCTGCTCGGCGGAGCTGGCGCCAAAGATTGAGCAGGCTTGTGGAAGCTGCACTCGCATCGCCATTGGCGGAAAAGTTCAGGGATGGCATGAATATGAGCAGGGCTATGCGTCGCCTTCTGCGTTTCATCCCGATGGCGAGACACGCGCCAACGATCCTCTTCAGCTTTATTTCACTTCAGGTACCACGGCCCAGCCCAAGCTGGTGATGCACTCGCATACCAGCTATCCGGTGGGGCATCTTTCCACCATGTATTGGATCGGCATTCAGCCGGGAGACGTGCATTGCAATCTTTCGTCGCCGGGCTGGGCCAAGCATGCGTGGAGCTGTTTCTTTGCGCCATGGAATGCTGAAGCCACGGTCTTTGTGATCAATCAGCCGCGTTTCAACGCGCGCGGACTGCTGGACGCCATCACCAACTGCGGCGTAAATACCTTCTGCGCTCCGCCTACGGTGTGGCGGATGCTGATCACGGAAAAACTGAGTGACTGGAAAGTGAAGCTGCGTGAGCTGGCCAGCGCAGGCGAGCCGCTGAATCCTGAGGTGATTGAGCAGGTGCGCGAGGCGTGGGGGCTGACCATTCGCGACGGCTATGGCCAGACGGAGACCTCGGCGCAGGTGGGTAATCCGCCGGGACAGAAGCTGAAAGTTGGAGCGATGGGGCGTCCTCTGCCGGGCTATCACGTGCGGCTGCTGAACACAAACGACCAGGACGCGGAAGAAGGCGAATTGTGTTTGCCGCTGCATCCGCCGCCAGCCGCGCTGATGCCCGGCTACCAGGGTGATGATGGCAGTCTGATTCCTCTGGAAGGTCCGGTCTATCGCACGGGCGATGTGGTGCAGCGCGACAGCGAAGGGTATCTCACCTTTGTGGGCCGCGCTGATGATGTCTTCAAAGCTTCCGATTATCGCATCAGCCCGTTTGAAGTGGAGAGCGCGCTGATTGAACATGCGGATGTTGTCGAGTGCGCCGTTGTGCCCTCGCCCGACCCGTTGCGACATGCTCTGGTCAAAGCATTCGTCACGCTGCGCGCCGGTTGCCAGCCTTCACGCGAGACGGCGCTTTCTATCTTTCAGCACAGCCGCGTCGTGCTTGCGCCCTATAAGCGGGTGCGGCGTTTGGAATTTGTCGATCTGCCAAAAACCATTTCCGGCAAGATTCGCCGCGTGCAGCTGAGGACGACGGAGGCAGAACGCGTGGCGCATGGTTCGAGGGCAGAAGCGGAATTCAGGGAAGAGGATTTTCCTGAGTTAACCACCCTTTAACCACAGAGGACACAAAGGAACACGGAGAAAAGCTTTACCGCTGATTTGCACAGATGACACTAATTAGACAAGGCAATCTCCGTTCGATCAGTGTCATCTGTGTTCATCAGTGGTATGAGTTTGGATTGTATGCAGCAAAAAGGCCACCTTGCGGTGGCCTTTCGGTGTAGATGAGCAGCCTTCAATTTGGTTTTACGCCACTTTTTCCTGTGACGCGCAGTGCGGACAATCCACCACGATCTTGTCGCGACGCGAACGCAGGCGGTCCTGGAACCCTGACCAGCGATTGCCGAGATTGGCCCCTGTATTCACGTCATTCCGATCATCCTCAATCACGTAAACACGCGGTTCGCTCATGGTTTCCTTTACCCGGTCATTCTGTGTTTCAGCCGGATACCTGATTTCTCCGCCCATGGGATTCATTACTTCCCGCGTTGGCGTGGCAGGAGTCACATCGGCCGTGTAGATGCCGGGCTCGCTCATGGTCTGGTTGATACTTTCATTTTCAGTGTGTTGGCCGGTATTGAATTCAGCGTTGGAGCCGGTTGTGCTATGGACTTCACGCGTCGATTGCTGCCCGGAAGCAACATCTTCTCTGCCGGCAATGGAAGCTCTTTGTGGCTGTAATGTGGTTTTGTTGCTCTGCGAGCCGCCAACGCCAAGAAGATCATCCTGCCTGCCGCCAAGCCGTTGCGGGGTAAGATCACGTTGCAGGCTCTGTCTTGCTTCTTCGCTCAAACTGCCGCTGCCGGTCGAGGTCACCTGGTCCGTTGGAGGAGTAACAATGTGGCCGGTGTCTTTGTTGTACATGACCGCGCCTTCATTCCAGCGCTTGGCATGTTCTTTCTCATAAGCGTCCCAGCCGCTCTCGGATTTTACCGTGTCCTCGTTGAACTCAGGCAGCATCTCAAGCCGCTCTTTGTCCAGTTCCGCATAAAACTTGTCTGTGTGGTTTCCATAAGGCTGAATGCGGCTCACCGGGACCATCACGCGCTTTCTGGAAAACAATCCGCCGGTCTTCAGCACAATGTAGCGGATATTGCCGCTGGCGTGGTTAAACACCACGTCATCAATGGTGCCCAGTTTTTCATCGTTTACGCCGTAGACTTCCGCGCCTCGGACATCATCCACGTCTTCTAATCTTTGCTCACCAAGAATCCCATAATGGGGCATAGGTCCTCTCCGGAAATAGTTTTTCTTTTATGTAAGATGCCGGGGCCGAATGCCGTGAGGGCTGGAAATCGAGAGCTGCGGGATGCGTAAAAAATAAGCCGTAATTCGCATAATGCGGGGCCTTCGCCGCCTTTCATTCACATTGAACAGGGCGCGCAGTTTATACTGATGCAGCCCATGCTTGCCTTTAAACGTATCCTGCTCAAACTTTCCGGTGAAGCTCTGGCCGGTGACAAGGGTTTTGGCGTAGAAACCAACCGCATTCACGCGATTGCCGCTGAGATCAGGGAAGTTGTGGAACTGAAGGTTGAGGTAGCCCTGGTGGTTGGCGGCGGTAATTTCTTTCGTGGCGTCGCGGAACAGGCGCGGGATATGGACCGCGTCTCTGCCGATCACATGGGCATGCTGGCCACGGTAATCAACTCGCTCGCCTTGCAGGACGCGCTGGAAAAGCAGGGCGTGCATACGCGTGTGATGTCTGCGCTGGAGATGAACCAGGTGGCTGAGCCGTTTATCCGGCGGCGCGCATTGCGGCACCTGGAAAAAGGCCGCGTGGTGATCTTTGCCGGTGGCACCGGCAATCCTTATTTTTCCACGGACACGGCAGCATCCTTGCGCGCCATGGAAATCAAGGCGGATGTAATCATGAAAGCCACCAAGGTGAATGGCATCTATGATGCCGACCCGAAAATTGTGGCCACGGCAACCATGTTTGAATCCATCAGCTATCTGGAAGTGCTCAAGCGCGGGCTGCGCGTGATGGACGCCACCGCCATTTCACTGTGCCAGGAAAATAATCTGCCCATTGTGATCTTTAACCTGAACGTGCATGGAAACATCAAACGCGTGGTCACTGGGGAGAAAATAGGATCTCTGGTTTCAGCTTAGACTTTTTCTGAAATCCAAAACGCAGGTGAATAGGCCTCATCGTTGGATAGCTTAAGACGCGGGGGAGAGATTCCTCAAAGATTGTTCAGAGCACCCTGGAGATGAGTTTCAGAAAGATTCCCAACAGCAGCAGGAAGAAGCCGCCAATAAACAGCCTGGGCATCCAGTTCCTGATGCCGCCTTTGCCAACCAGCGAGAGCATGAACGCCATAAACCACAGCAGCAGGACAACTTTGAGAATCATTGGAGCGGATTATACCTCGCAAGCTGCGCACGGGCGGCAAAGATTATCGAGAGGCAAAGCCAATTCTTGCGGCTCAGTTTGAGTTGGTTCTGCTAATTCTGGTTCTGGGCCAGCCAGCTCTTTCCCCCGTCAACGCTGAGCCAAAGCTGGTTGTCAGAGGTTTTTACCTGCACGGCGCTGCTCAGGATGCTGATGTTGGTAACGGTGCTGGAAGCCGCCGCTTCACCCAGCTTGATGGTTTCCCATGTTGTGCCGCCATCGCGCGAGTGGATCAACGTGCCATGCGTTCCGCCCGCCCAAACATCGCCGCCACGGGCGGTCACGCAGGAAAATTCAAAGCTTCCGTCGATCACCGGATGGGCATCGCGCCAATCCAACTGGTCTGACATTTTCAACAGCTTTCCATCCGCCACTTTCCACTGTGAGTTGGCGACCCTTGCGTTATAGGTGGAGAGCGTTCCACCGCTGAACGCCTCAGATTTTTCCAGGCTGCCGGCCTCTGCTTTATCCGGGGCAGCAGCGGCAGAGAGTTGGTCTTTTTGCAGTGAAGAGCTGAACATGCCGGGGCTTCCCATGGCGCTGTTTCCTAAAATGCTGGAACGGATCGCCGGTGAGGAAGATGTGCCAGGATGCAAGTGCAAGCCGTGGGCTGTATTCTTTGCCAACTTACTCAGAACGCTGGTGAAGTGTTCCGGCGGCGGGATTGGCGTTAAAAGGCCAAGACTCGATTTCGGACCTGCATTCGGTGGAATATCGGCAAACGCCGTGGGGCTATCAGACCGAGCCTGGAACATCCCAGTGGCCCGGCTTCTGGTAGTAGGGGCCAACTGGGCGATATCTGCATTTTCGGCAGTGACGACAGGTTCGGAACTGCCGGTAAACAGGTTCGTATTCACGTAGTCCTGCTTTTTCATTGCAGGAGCCAGAAGAGAGGCCCGGGTGGCCTGCACAGTGACTTCATTTCTGGAAGGCAGAACAGTTCTTTGCGCTGGCGCCATGCGTACCACAGGCACGGATGCGGCAGAGGCAGCCTCATTGCGATTAACAAAACCATTCGCCTGCCCTGAATCACTTGTGGAAGGCTGCCTGGATGGCTGCACTTGAGCTGTTTGGGCGGGAGCAGCCGGGCTGGCCGCTGCAGTACGATCCTGGTCCGCCTGAGAAGGAGCTGCGGGCGCCGTTTGCTGGGCCTGCTGCACAGGCTGCGGGGCCGGCTTTTGCGGCGATTGCAGAAGCACAACGGCAATGACCGCCATGGCACCAACCATGCCGGCAAGCCCAAATCCTGGGGTAAAGAAGCGCCGCCACGCGGGAACAGCCACTGGCTTGATAACAGGTTGCGCCACCGCTTCTGGAAGTTCTGGCTGGCTCAAGGCCAATATTTCCCGACAATCGCCACATGTGGCAAGATGCGTGGAAACCGTTTCCCGCTCCGTGGCGGGCAACAACTGTTCAACGTATGCCGTAAGCGTATCGGCATCCGGGTGCTCTTTGGCGACGGTTTCAGCCGCGCCAAGCCTCTGG
>DASRCD010000370.1:0-3654 GCA_035653315.1 Candidatus Angelobacter sp. | reverse complement strand
CGCCACGATCCGGCCAAACTGCTCTGCCAGTTCCGGTTTGCCTGCTGCGCCAAAAGCCATGGCATGGGGAAAGACCGTAACGCCGTTCAGCCGCATGGAGAGGCCGCGTTCGTAGTCGGCAGCCATGAGCAATGGAACTTTGTTTCCGCGTTGCAGCTCATTGATCAACACAGCAATTTCGTAGGGCTCGCTTTTGGAGAGGGAAGGACCTTCTGCCGGAACAGTGAGCAGCAGAGATCCTAGATGATAGCGCGCAATCTGGTCACGCCATCCCTGATACTCCGCGCTCTTGATATTTACAAATTGGGGCATGGCGAGGCGGACCATGAAAAGCTGACCGATCTTTTCTTCCAGAGAAAGCTTTTTAAGCGTTTTTTGCGCCCATTTATCGCCATCATGATCAAGGTGCACAGGTTTAACGTGCTGGAAATCGCTGGCAGAAATGGAAAATGAAAATGCCAGGAAACATGCCAGAATCAGGAACCGCTTTCGCATGAGAAAACGATACCAGAAATGCCGCAGCCGCCCTTTGAGAATCAGAGCAGAACAAGCCAGGTTGGTTACCATGGTTCCTGCGCGGAACAGGCCATTTTCCGGAGTGATGCTCACGGCATGATCTGCTAGACTCCGCTTCAAAGCTACTTAGCGGAGAACCTATGCCATTAACCTGGATGGACTGGGCCGTAATCGCCGGATATCTGCTGATTAATCTGGCCATCGGCATCTATTACCGGCGGCGCGCCAGCGGCAATACAGAAGAGTTTTTTGTTTCCGGACGGGACGTTTCCTGGTGGCTGGCTGGTACATCCATGGTGGCAACGACCTTTGCCGCTGACACACCCTTGTTTGTGAGCGGCGTGATTGCCACGCAGGGCATTGCCGGCAACTGGATCTGGTGGACATCCTGCCTGGGCGGCATGCTCACGGTTTTCTTTTTTGCACGCTATTGGCGGCGCGCCGAAGTATTAACAGATGTTGAACTGACCGAGCTGCGTTATGGCGGCAAACCAGCGGCATTTCTGCGCGGTTTTAAAGCTGTCTATCTTGGGCTGGCGATGAACTGCCTGATTCTGGGCTGGGTTACCAATGCCATGGTCAGCATTATTGCCGTGCTGTTAGGACTACTGATTGCGCAAGGAAAAGTAATTGAACTCGCGTTGGGCGGCCACACGCTGCTGCATTACACGCTGGGCGCCCCCAGCCATACCGCGCTGCTGATTTGCGTGCTGGTGCTGATCCCATTCACCGGAATTTATACCTCCATTGGCGGTTTGTGGGGCGTGCTGGTGACTGATCTGTTTCAGTTCATCCTAAAGATGACTATGGTGGTGGTGCTGGCGTGGGTTGCCGTGGTGAAAATCGGCGGCATGCAGGCACTGAAGTTGCAGTTGCAAATCATTGGGGAAAACGTTCACAACACCGGAGCGCAGACGGCAAATCCTCTGGCGTTCTTTCCTGACTTCCAGCACGGACTTACCTCATCTGCGATGTGGACGCTGCCGGTGCTCACGTTTCTTATGTACCTGGGAGTGCAATGGTGGTCCGCGTGGTATCCGGGAGCGGAGCCGGGAGGAGGCGGCTATGTTGCGCAACGCATGTTCTGCGCCCGCGACGAGAAAAACTCCCTGGGCGCGACTTTGTGGTTCAACATTGCGCATTATGCGGTTAGGCCGTGGCCATGGATCATTACCGGATTGGTAGCGCTGGCCGTGTATTCGCCGCATGGCGGCATGCGGCCGGATGAAGCTTTTGGGCAGAATCCGCAACAAGGGTATGTGATGGTGCTGCGTGACTTTCTTCCGCCCGCGCTTCGCGGCGTGATGGTGGCGGCTTTTCTTGCGGCATTTATGTCCACCTTGGGCACGCAGCTAAATTGGGGCGTTTCCTATCTGGTGAATGATCTGTATCGCCGCTTTATGGCCCGCGATAAAAGTGAAAAGCATTATGTTGCCGTGGGACGTGTGTTCACGATTCTGATGGTGCTGCTCAGCGGTTATGTGGCTGGGCAGCTTCATTCCGTAGGGCAGGGCTGGCAGATTGTGTTGGGGCTGGGAGTGGGGACGGGCGCGGTTTATATCCTGCGCTGGTACTGGTGGCGCATCAGCGCATGGAGCGAGATCAGCGCCATGCTGGTGGCGGCTGTGGTGGCAATTTATCTACATAATCATTTGCCGGGGGATGATCCTGTCACTTTTGCGCAAACATCCTTGATTACCGCTGGCATTACCACCGTGGCGTGGATCGTGGTTACTTTCCTTACACCGCCTGAATCGGAAGAAAAGCTGCTGGCTTTTTATCGCCGCGTGCAGCCGGCAGTGTATGGATGGAAAAAGATTGCCGCGCTTGCGCCTGAGATTCCGCAGGTGCGCGACGCAGGCAGTAACGCTTTTGACTGGTTCATGGGCTGCATCCTGGTTTATGCGACGCTGTTTGGCATTGGCAAGATCATCTTTGGCGAGTGGGGCATTGGCTTGCTGCTGCTGGTGGCCGCGAGCATTGCAGGTTAACTGATTTTCTGGGACCTTTCACGCCGGGGATGGCAAGTGCTTTCAGGCACGGAACAAGCTGTTACACTCAAAGTGGAGCCTGCGCGATCACAAAAATGATTTGCCGGACCCAACCCTCTTAAGGAGCTTGCCTGCTGAATGGCCTTCAAGATCGAGTCTGTCCATTTGAATGATGTTGTAGTGGTGCTGCCGGAGGTGCGTGGCGATTCGCGCGGTTTTTTTATTGAGACCTACCGTGCTGACCAGTTCCGCGAGTTAGGGCTGCCCACGGACTTTGTCCAGGACAACCATTCGCGCTCGAAAAAAGGCGTGCTGCGCGGCCTGCACTTTCAATGGGACCCACCCATGGGCAAGCTGATGCGCGTAACACGCGGCGCGGCATTTCTGGTGGCGGTGGATGTCCGCAAAGGCTCACCTACTCTGGGGCAATGGTTCGGATTGGAAGTGAATGAGGAAAACAAGAAGCAGGTATGGGCCCCATACGGATTTGCCCGAGGTTTCTGCTCACTTACGGACGATTGCGAAGTGCAATACAAGACCACAGGCGTCTATAACCAAAAGGGGGAGAGCGGAATCCATTTTGCCGATCCGGAGGTTGGCGTGAAGTGGCCCATTGATTTGGCAACGGCAGAAACTTCAGAGCGTGACCGCAATGCGCAGAGCCTGGCGGAATGGCTGAAGTCGCCGCTCTCAGACAATATTCGTTATCAGAAATAATCAGTTCAGAGGTATATGGGCCTCACATAGCTCTGCCAGGACCAGATATTGGCAGAAGTTGGCCGATCTACGATGAATAATACAGATTAGAATCAAACCGTTTGGAGACTGGGGCCAATACGAATAGTGAAAAATTCTCCACTGGAGATTTGATTCCCACCAATGGAATATATCGTGTCACGCATGACTCCCACCGGTTGCCTCATGAGGTGACGCTGATTCAGGGAAGCCGCTTTCCACGCTGTGCGAAGTGCGACGTGTTCGTAGTCTTTGAGTTACTGCGGCCTATCGAAGTCAGCTACCAGAATTTTCCAGTAAATCTGCATGAACTACCGGTACTGGATGAAAACCAACCCAAAGCAGATGCCGCTGAAAATGCTGGCTAAGACCTTTTGCAGCGTAATGGAAGACGGGGCAATTAGAACGCGTC
>DASRCD010000369.1:0-2587 GCA_035653315.1 Candidatus Angelobacter sp. | reverse complement strand
GTTGGAAGCACCTGATATGTGGTTGACATTAGCTTTGTACTCCGTGAGGATTTCCCGTGAGTGGGCCCGCTGCCTGTTTGGATGGCTCAGGTCTTAATTTTGCCAGCAAAGCTGCCGGCAAATTATTTTTGAGCCATTGCTTAAGCTGCTGTTTTTGATGTTGCCAGGTCAGATAAATGCGGCCGAGTGGTGAAGGTCCGGCAAACGACAATGTGAGATATCGGGACTGCCGCGCAGCAAATTTTGCCTTATAAGCGTCTGCGCCGCCAAGAAAATCATATTGTTTTGCGCCTGTCCTGATCATCTCCTGAAGTACATGTGAGCGAAGCGCGTAGCCGACTTTTTCCGCTGTGTATTTGGGGTGGAACCCTTCCTGTAGCAGGGAAACTATGTTGTGATAACGAAAACAGAATTGCATGGCGACCACTTCGTTTTCAAGAGAGAGAAGCCAGAATTCCAGCCATCCGCGTTTCAGAAACGCCTGCGACATGCTGCGATAAAAATTTCGGCGTTCAGTGCTGGCAAAAGCACCCGGCTCGCCTCTTCCTGTCCATCGCATCTGATGCAACTCAAAAAGTCTTTGCAGGTTTTTTTCCAGGTCGTCCACACGCTCACATCGGACAATGTTTACTTTGTAGCGTGACTGCAATCGTTTGGGATAGCGTGTGAGCAGCGGCCGGAATTGAGAATCAAGCCTGTCCAGATATTCCTGCCAGGACTGCGGGAGATCGACAATAAAGTTGGGCGTGGATTCAGATTCAACACGCCAATCCGCTTCTTTCATCAATGCAGAGAGATGTTGGGCGACGAGTGAATCACCCGGAAGCGTCTCCAGCGCGCACATGCTCCATTCTGCTTCGTTAGTCAGCCATGCCAGGAAAGTTTCGGCGCAGTCACGTTCGTATCCGGGAAGTGTAATGAAGTCGAGCGCATCCGAATCGCCGGAGCCGGCCCCTACAAAACGCAATACAGTAAACGGTGAAACGATGAACCACCGGCGCTCACTATATAAAGGAACGATCCCAACAAGATTGTTTTCCGAGTCCTTAAAAATCAAAACTAGAAGGTTTTTGTTTTGGTTGAAAGCCTGCCACCAGGCAGCCAGCCATTCAGGCGTCTGGAAAATCGTTGATCTGGAATTCGCCTGGAGCATGTCAGACCAGACCTGACGATACTGTTCCAGCTCCGCCCAGGACCGGCAAATCTGGACTGTCAACAGGTTACCTGCCCCTGTGGAAACACCTAACTCCGGGATTTGATGAACGGCAGACATACATTTGGGAATGAAATCAATAATCCGTAGTTATTGGAGTGCAACTGGAATGCCATCATCTAAAACCAAGTAAATGCTTAAGTATATGTAAATAAAAGGATTAATTATTATTTAACTTTGTAAGAGAACAGGATGTGCTGCAATTTCTTGCACAGTGATGGGTTGAAATTTTGAAATCATTAGAAATTCAAAAATTTATTGAAACTTAACTTGCAAACATGTGCAGATGGTTCTATAGTACATTGTACTGAAGGACAGTAAGTGTTAAGGCCAAGTGGACGTCGCGTAACTGAGATTCAATAGGCCCCAAGATGGAATTTAACCATCTTTGATTGAAGCTCACTACGCACTGACGGAACCGGACACCTGGAAGGGGTAACTAAGATTAATTCACTGCCAGCTTCCTCAGCTAGCGGGAACAGCATTGTGTGATTGATGCTGCCACTAAAAGAGGACTTCCAAGTTTTAGCCCGCCATTGACATGACGTTGCATGTCATTTGGAACATTGTCAACGTTCCATTTTGCCTTGTCCGAACTTAGCGCTTTACTCGCAGCTCACAATCGCTATATGGATTGCGAGTGCGAAACAGATTGAAGTTGCTCACATTTTCAGAGTGATCATGATCACAGAACGTTAATGAAAATGTTAGTACATTCATTGCTTGCTGCATTAGAAATTACAGATTTGCTTGACCCTACTTTGGTAGCGGGCTAGAGGGTGGGTTTAAGAAGCGATGGAAAAAGAATTCAGTAACGCAGCGGGTATGGAGTGCCCGGTTTGTCACAGCGCATTCAGTTCAAAACGGCACGTTGCGCAATGTGTGCCAGATGAAGCTCGTGAGGTGATTGAGGTGGTTCCACCTGAACGCCGGCGCCGGCAATTGCGGTGTGGGCATGAGGAGGTAGAGCCCTCAGCGTTTCCGCTGGTTTCCGCGGCGCATGAATTTAAAACTCCGTTGGTTGTCATGCTGGGATATACGGACCTTTTACGCAGCGGACATCTGGGCCCGGTCAACCAGAAGCAGAAACAAGTGCTGGGAGAGATACAGGAAGGCGCTCAGCGTCTGCAAAAACTGATTCAGGACCTTTTATTGCTGCAGGAGTTGAAGGCGGGACATGGTGTCGCCGAAAACCTGGAATCTGCCGACGTGAACGAGCATGTTCGCGAAATCTTCAACTTCTGGTCGGCTACGGCAAGGCAAAAGCCTGTGAAATATCAGCTTCAGCCGGCCGCCGGCAATCCGCGTGTACGGATTGAGCCGCTGAAATTGCAGCACATAGTTTCAAATTTGATTGAAAATGCGCTGAAGCAT
>DASRCD010000368.1:0-3584 GCA_035653315.1 Candidatus Angelobacter sp. | reverse complement strand
TCCATATATCGTCAAGGTTCACAATGGAGAACAGCGGCTGGCCTGCCTGCACTACCTGGCCCGGCTCAACGCTGCGCTTGCTCAGGATTCCGGTAACAGGCGCATAGATCTTGGTATATTTCAGGTTGAGTTCAGCCTGCGCCAGCGCGGAAATAGCGCGCTGCACTTCCGCGGCGGCTGCGCCTGCGCGGGCCTCAGTGACCCTGAGCTGTTCAGGGACGGTGCGGACAGCTTCCGCCTGCGCCTGTGCCTGTGCCGCTCTGCTTTCAGCAGCAGCGATTGTGGCATTGGCAGCATCCACCGTTGCCTTGGCGGAATTGTTGGCCGCCACGGCGGCGTCATACTGCTGGTGAGAGATTTCGTCTTTGGCAACCAGCATTTCCATGCGCTTGAGGTCAGAGGATGCCTTGGTGTAATTGGCCTGAGCTTCATTCAGCCGGGCCTGCGCGGATTCAATATCCCGCTGCGCGGATTTCACTGCCGCATCCGCGGCCGTGAGCTGGCTGGAACTGGTTGTTTTGGTGAGTGGAACGCCAACATGCGCTGCGACAGCGTTTGCCTGGGCATTGGCCAGGTCGGCGCGGGCGCGGTCCACGGCAACCTGGTAATCCTTGGGATCAAGTTCCACCAGCAGCGTACCTGCCTGGACAAATTCGTTGTCATCATGCAGCACCTGGATCGCGGTGCCGGTTACGCGGGCGCTGATCGGGTCAATGTGGCCATCAATCTGCGCGTCGTCCGTGGACTCACGAATGGAATAGTAATGCCATACAAAGGCAACGCCGACGAGAATGAGAACCAGAACAACCAGCAGAATCCATTTGGCATTGGGATGCTGGCGGAAAAATCCTGCAGCGCGGCGCTCGGATGCGCGGCGTTCCTTGCCGGCGCGCCGCTCGTCTGATGGCCGGTCCTGTACTGGCCTGTCATCCACATGGACTGGCGCTTTTACATCTTCCTCTTCATCGTATTGCGGCGATATCTTGACGGGGTCGGCCACGTTATTTTCCTCCCAAAAATGCGCGGGTACGCTGCTCGGCTTCACCCAGCGCGCGGGCCAGCGTCAGCTTGGCCACATTGTTCTGATAGAGCGCTTGTATATAAGAGTCATTTGCCGTCGCTACAGCTTCCTGCGATTGCACTACTTCCAGACTTCCGGAAACTCCGGCGGCATAGCGGTCTTGTGATTCCTTGAGTTGCTGCCCGGCCAGATCAACCTGCTGCCTGGAGACCGCAACCTGGTCGTCAGAAGTTTTTACGTCGAGCCATGCGGAACGGACTTCCATTTCCACGCGGCTGCGCAGGTCTTCCAGTTGCAAGCGGTTCTGCCGCAACTGTGACTCTGCCTGGTCAACATCAGCCCTGACTCTGCCGCCCTGAAATACCGGAATACGAACACCGGCGGTAAGGTTATAGGTGAACTCCGCGCTTCCAGGTGAAGGGCCAATGTATCCGGCCTGTCCGTTCAACTCCAGGCTGGGCAGCGATTCTCCGCGAGCGGCTTTGACCGTAAGTTCAGAGGCGCGTGTGCGCGCTTCAGCGGCAAGGAATTCAGGACGCTGCTTATAAGCCTGGGCAATGGCTTCATCCAGGTTGAGCGGCGGCAACTGGGCATACGGCACGTTATCTGTAAGTTGAAATTGCTGTGATACCGGGATGCCGATGGTCCGGGCAAAGACCATCTTCTGCTGCTCATATTGATTTTGCGCTGCCAGCACGCGCTGCTGCTGTGTCTGCATCTGCACCTGTGCGCGAAGCACGTCAATCCCGGCGTTGACTCCGGCTGCTTTTAAATCCTGCGATTGGCGAAAGATGGTCTGGGCAGTATTGAATTGAGCCTTCGCCGTATCAAGCCGCGCAGCGCTGGCAATAGTCAGCAAATATTCGTTGCCAACAACGAGCACCACCAGCTCACGCGCATCCTGCACGTCAAACTTTGCCGCCTTTTCATTTTGCGAAGCGGCATGGACCTTGTTGATGGCATTGAAGTCCCATAACGTCTCCGCCATATTGGCGTGGGCGTCAAAAATCCCGAAAGGGCCCACCACAGGGGAAGTCAATCCAGCAGGCAGGGGAATACCGAATGCGGCAAGGTTGATCTGGTTAATGGAGTCGCTCACGTTGCCGGAGACGTTCGGCAGCAACGCGCTAAGCTGGCTCCGATATTGCGCGCGCGCAAAGGCCGACTGCTGTTGCGAAAGAAGAAGCCCAAGATTGTGCTTAATGCCGCGATCAATGGCATCAAGCAGTGTGATCTGGATTACGCCGGGCACAAGCTTATCCACCGTGCCGCTGCCGTTGAATGCTCCCGCTGAAGGCGGCTGAGGGGTAATTAATGGTGGACTTTGGCGGTCAGGAACGGGGGCCGGGCCTGAAGCAGGAAGCTGCGCAACTGCGGAAACAACAGCAAGAGAGATGAATAAGAATAGCTGGACGGCATGCGTCCTTATTTTTGCGTTCATTACGTTATGGTCGCAATACCGATTTTTAGATGCACCCGCTTTAGTAGTCAGCGTCATTGCTTCATTTCTTGGCGTATGTGATTTGCCCGTTAGGGATGAATTCACATAGCTTTAATAATTAATTAACCGGTTAGTTAGATTAGCAGCCGGGCAAAAATGATGCAAATTACTTCTGTGGATAACACTATTGGTTTCAATCACTAGACTTGGGGTTGGGTCGCATGGATTTTAGCATCAAGCGGTGCGGTAAAAAGGCGCTGGAAAATCAATCCAGCGCCTTTCATTTTTAAATCTAAGCCCGAGCTAATTGCTCAAATTACTGTGGGCAGGGAATTGCCGAATGCGGCAGAACAGTCTCATCCGGGAAGCTGAACGCGCCATCAATTGCGTTGGAAGTTGTTCCCATTTCAAACCATTGCAGCAGAGGAATGTTCTGCGGGTGGTAAGTGAAATTGAACTTTCCTTCCTTGACAGTGATGGGAATTGTGGCGTTCGGCAGAACCTCAATCGGGTCGCCTTCTTCCAGATTGTTTTGGCATACTTTTGAGCCTGCCGGCTGCCCTGGGAACTGCCAGTTTGGAGCGGCATTGTCAATGAACGGATTGGCGAAGGATTCAGCGATCTCATGCGAGAGCGCGGTTACATCCTGGAAGCCGGCGCCAAACAGTCCGGGAGAAATCCAGCTTGCATATAACGTAACCCAGCGCGGCTGCGGAACCGCGGAGGAATCGAGGAAGAATGTGTGGAAGCCAAGCGTGCAGCATCCGCCCGGTGTATTTGGGTTCGCCGTGTTCAGCGAAAACAGGAACGTATTGGGGAACAAAGTCATGTTGAGCGACTTGGTGGTGAAATTACCCAGGTTGATTTCATTCACCACTTCATTGTCAAAAAGGGCGTTGAACAGAAGATTGAGCATCAGAACGAACGTGCTGCCATCCGGGGCTGTTCCGGTGAAATAAGACCGTGCTTGAATGATGGTCCCGTCAGAAAGACGAACGTTGACGAACCGGGGCACGGTAATGGAGACCTTGTTCACCACATGAGGGACCAGCACGGTGTGCCAGTCTTTTGCCATACGGTTAAAAAATTGTGCGCGGTGAACAGCGTCAGAATATTCAATGT
>DASRCD010000367.1:0-8925 GCA_035653315.1 Candidatus Angelobacter sp. | reverse complement strand
TCTCAAAAGAAAATGTCGGGATGGCACTGAATTCAGCAGGCACCATTCAGAGCGACTACGAAAAATCACGCATTCTTCTCTCCCTGATGGACCAGAAATCATTTGATCAATCCCAGCTTGATTTTTATCTCAAGCTGATTGCTTCCATTCACTCTGACTATGAAAAGTCGCGCGACCTGCTGGCGCCCATGCAAAGATACAAACTGACTGCGGACCAGACAAATCGCGTGATCGATGCTGTTACCACGATGAGTTCTGACTATGAGAAATCGCGTCTGCTGCTTGGGCTGGCAAAACAGGGGAAGTTTGATGAAGCGCAGATGGCAAATTACCTGAAAGTTGTCGATTCCATGAAGTCTGACTATGAGCGCTCACGCAGCATTCTGGAATTGCTCCAGAACAACAGTTTGAGCGGCGCTTCCATGAGCAAGGCCATGCAGGACATTTCCCATGCTCAGAGCGATTACGAAAAATCCCGCGTTTTGACAACGCTGGTCCATGACAGCAAGTTTGATGAAGGCCAGATGACCGCCTACATTAATGTGATGGACTCCATGACCAGCGACTTCGAACGTTCACGTTGTCTGCTTGCTCTGATGGAGCACAATAAGCTGAGTAACGCATCCCTGGCCAAAGTACTGGAAGCTGCTGGAAGCATCAAGGGTGATTATGAAAAATCACGCGTGCTGCAGAAAGTGGCACAGTCCTATTCTCTGGAAGGCGCTTTGCGCGACAGCTATATCAAAGCGGCTGATTCCATCAACAATGAATATGAACGCAATCGCGTGCTGGCAGCTGTGGTAAAGAGAGCGACGCTGTAGCTTTCGAGTCTCGAGCGTAACCTATGGAATGACAACAATGGAAATAGAACTTCTTGCAAAGGGATTTTTCGTTGCGCCCGATTTCAGGCAGGTGGTGTGATCGCAATTACCCGCAGTGGGCTTCCCGAGCCATTCACAATTTTCAGCGGAGCGGCAATCACAACTGCGCCTGTCGGCGGCAGTTGATCGAGATTACATAAACCTGCAAGACCAAACTTGCCGCTGCCGTGCATCACGTAATGATTAGGAAATGGAGGATCGAAAGTGGCGGCGCGGCCGGCATCCGTGCCCACAGTTTCAACACCCACGCCTAGCACGTCACGCTCTTTGGCCAGAAAATCTGAGCATTCTTTTACGAACCCAGGCGTATGCGGCCCATCTTCTTTTAAGTTGATGTAGTCTTTTGCGTCTGTGCGTTTTGACCAGCCGGTGCGCAGCAGCAGCCATGCTCCGGCGGGAATGCGCCCATGCTGGGCTTCCCACTCTTTGACCCGATTCACGGTGAGCAGGAAATCCGGATCTCTTGTCACGTCCGCAGTCACATCCAGCACGCATGCAGGCCCAATAAATTTCTTGGGATTAATCTTGTCCACGCTGTTTTCCGGCAGGTCCTTCCCGCTTATCCAATGGATGGGAGCATCAAAGTGCGTCCCGGTATGCTCGCCGGTTTCAAAGCCGTTCCAATACCATGCCGGTCCTCGATCGTCATAGCGCGAGAGTTCCCACATCTTGAATGCCGGAGTATTGGGCCATTGCGAAGGTAGCGGCAAAAGCGGCGTCTCCGGGCTGAGCGGCTGCGTAAGATCGACCACACGAAGAACACCGCTACTAAGTTGAGAGATAAGTTCAGCAAGAATATTGGACATCACGCACCTTTCAAAAACTCACCACTGAGGCACCGAGGCACGGAGAGAAACTTTTAGCTTCTATGTTGGTAAGACTTAATGAACCAAATATCCCTGAAAGAGCGGTGGACCAAGAAAAACTTCACTTCATTGTTTCTCCGTGTCTCCGTGTCTCAGTGGTGGATTTCTCAATATGCCGCTTGAATTGAAATCGGTTTTCCAGCAATGCCAACTCTGTGACATATCCCTTTGGGCCAACGGCATCCACCTTTGCCACAATCGAGGTAAGCTCACTGGCTTGCATTGCATCTTTAAATACACGCGCAAACTCCTCCATCGTCCGCACAGTTCCGGTTCGCGCTATACCAGAGGCACGCGCCACGCCTTCAAGGTCGCTGCCGGTGGAAGTGGCCGTAGGAAACCCGCCCACGGAAAGCAAACTTTCATTATCAAAGACCACGTGCACAAGATTTTTGGGCCGGTAACGCGCCATCGTGGTGTATCCGCCAAGGTTCATCAGGATGGAGCCATCGCCATCAAAGACAACAACCTTCTGCTGTGGCAGGCAAAGCGCCAGGCCAAGGCCCATGGATGATCCCAGGCCCATGGCATGTTGCAGATAGAAGAAATTCGGCTTATGTCCCAGCGATTGCAGTTCACACGCCACAGCGCCCATGATTGTGACAACCAGGCAACCATCAAGCTGGTCATAGATTGCGCGCAGGCATTCCAGGCGTTGCACTATGCAGGCTCCTCCCACATTAGTTCACGCGTGAGTAGCAGCGCCGCGGGATGCAAACTGCTGTAAGCCCAGGTCTGCGCTTCAGCAATGCGCTTTTCCACTTTTGCGGGATCATCCAGGAATGAATACGGAATCCCTAATGCACGCAGCAGCGGCTCCGTGGCCCCGCCGCCCTGTGTCTGCCAGGGATCACGCTCGCCAAAATGGCCGCGATAGCTGATGAGCATAAGCAAGGGAATGCGGTAGAGCTGAGCCAAGGAAACAATTCCATTAATGCTCGCCAGAAAGCCGTGGTTCTGCATGAGCATGGCTGATTTCACGCCGGCAAAATGCGCGCCCGCTGAAATGCCAACGCCCTCTTCTTCCTTGGCCAGTCTCACCAGGATCATCTGCGGATCATCTTCCGCCATGCGGATCAGGTGCACCAGCCATGTTTCCGGCAACGCGGAAACCAGTCCGATGCCGCATTTTTTCAGGGCATGATAGACCACTCCGGAGTTTGTAAGCGAAACCGGCATTCAGGAAGAAAGTAGCTTACAGGAACTTTAAGCAACAACAAAATACTTCATTGAAATGTGGTTGCATAAAGGGCTTTTTTCAACGAATGGTCCCGGTTGGTTAGCGATATGGCTCAGTTTCGCGCAATATAATTCCATAGCTCCTGCCTGCAACCGAGAAGCCCTGCTCAATTCGGCCGGTGATTGTGACCCTGGTTCCATTACTGGGAACACCAAAATTCTGGCTGTAAACCCACATTTGCCCCGTGCTGTCATCCACCTCAAAAATTCCGTTGCCAAACGCGCTGAATGAATTGGAAACCGTACCTTGAATGCTTACATCTTTTCCGCTGAACCGTGCGGGATCTTTAAGAATGTCCGCAACGCTGGTTGAACGATTGCAACCGGCTACGAGCATCATGAAAACAACAGCAGGCAATATCTGGCTGGTTCGCCCGGATTTTTTTATCACCGGTTCCCTCCGGAAACTCTGAGTTCAGAATAGTAATGCAAGAGCAACGATGAAGCTGATTAAACCGGAAACATTTTTCCGGCTGCCATGGTAGCAATCACATTCCCTTGTGGAGTCAGCACAACCGCATCGGCAATTCTTCCAGGCGCAAGCACCCCGTGCGTTTGGTCCAGGCCGAGCCGGCGCGCCGGATTGATTGTCGCCAGCTTTACTGAATCCTGCAGGCTAAGCGGCCCATATTGCATCACATTGCGTACGGCGCGATCCAATGTAAGCACGCTGCCAGCAAGTTTGCCTTCCAGATCGCAGCGATCCCTTTTAACTTCCACTTCAAAGCCGCCAAGCTTGTATCTGCCATCTGGCATGCCGGTGGCGCTGATGGCGTCAGTGATCAGAATTGCGCGATCCGTTCCCTTAGCGGCCAGAAAAAGTTTAATCACGCTAGGCGCCACATGCAGGCCGTCTGCAATCAAATCAGCCGTAACCCGGTCATCGCTTAAGACGGCACCAAGAATTCCGGGCTCACGATGGTCAAGCGGCCGCATGGCATTAAATGTATGTGTAGCGTGGCGCGCGCCGGCTTCAATTCCGGCATTCGCTTCAGCATACGTCGCATTCGAATGCCCCAGGCTGGATTCAATGCCAAGCTCTCTGGCTTCCCTGATGGTTTCCAGGCTTCCTTTAAGTTCCGGCGCAATCGTCATCATGCGAACCGTCCCATCCGAGGCTTGATGCATTTTGCGCAGAAGTTCCGGAGAAGGCTCCAACAAATTATCTGGCGGATGAACTCCGCGCTTGGCATGACTGATAAATGGGCCTTCAAGATGGATGCCAAGCAGTTGCGGGCCACCTATGGCTGGCTTCATGCGCACTGCTTTACCAAGGTGCTCAAGCGATCTCAATGTATCCGGCAGCGAGGCCGTCACTGTTGTAGCTAGATAGCTGGTTACCCCATGCTTCAACATGCCATGCCCAATTGCCGTAAGCGCGGAGTTATTGAGTTCCATCACATCGTGGCCATTTCCGCCATGGATATGGATGTCGATAAAACCCGGAGCAAGAATTGCATCTGGAAAATCGTAATGCCGCACTCCCTCAGGAATAGGAGTCTCTTCGCGCGTACCTAAAGCAAGAATGTGCTCATCTTCCGCCACCAACACCGGATGCTCAATGATTTCTTCAGGTGTAATAAGACGTAAAGCTGTGATCGTGGTCTTCATTAATTCGTAAGAGTATAAACAACCATCTGCTTTGTTTTTTCGTCTTTAAAATTTCAAAGCCTCAGTCCGTTGTTTGCTGGTGGATCAAATAAGTTTCATAATGGGAATCAGATGTTTTGATTTTACTAAATCGTTTGAATTTCCGTATTCAATCGGTTCGTTGCGTGTATGATGAATACGCTATTCCGGGTGCTGGGCCATGAATTTGATCATGGCCTGCCTGGAAACTTCCTCCCCGTGGAAGTCATTCAACTCTGCCCCTCGGCTTGATGTGAGGGCGCGTCAAAAAGCAAGGTCTGCGCTTCTACCGTAAGCGCACGGCTTTGGCCCGCAAGGAGATCACTGCAATGAAGAGGTATTCGCTTGTACATATAGCTTTAGTATTGGCCATCGCTTGTCTTCTGCTTCCCGCAAGTGCCCCAGCGCAAACCGTGCCCAACTGGGCCCCCA
Organism: Candidatus Angelobacter sp.; assembly: GCA_035653315.1. Taxonomy (GTDB): domain Bacteria; phylum Acidobacteriota; class Terriglobia; order Terriglobales; family Acidobacteriaceae; genus Angelobacter. The sequence goes on along the minus strand of DASRCD010000367.1, from coordinate 3,878 downwards.
ACACATCGTATGCCGTGGGAGCGCTCGTCCTTTATCAGAGCGTGGAATATAAATGTCTTCAGGCCCACACCTCCCAGGTTGGCTGGGAGCCGCCGAATGTTCCGGCACTTTGGCAGCCCGTAAGTGGAACGCCTGCTCCAACTCCAACGCCTACTCCCGTGGCTACGCCCACTCCAACGCCAGCGCCCACGCCCACACCTGTCACTAGCGGCGGAGGCTGCTTCCCCACATGGGTAGCCAGCCAGATTTATACGGCAGGCAATCAGGCCAGCCTGAACGGAATCAACTACACGGCAAATTTCTGGACGCAAGGACAGAGCCCTGCAACCAACAATGGCGGCGCAGGTAGCGGCCAGCCATGGACGTCGAACGGATCTTGCGCTCCCGCTTCACCCACGCCAACCCCCAAGCCCACACCAACGCCAACTCCTCTGCCACCGGGGGCCCGCGTATTTGCTCCGTATATTGATATGAGCTTGACCGCGGATGAACAGATTGAAACCATCCAGCAGCAATCTGGATTGCAAGCGTTCACACTGGCGTTCATTGTTGGAAACGGCACAGGCTGCTCCATGGGATGGGGTGGCGTAGGCGGCTCTCTACCAACAGATACCTTGCCCAATGGAACCACGATTTCATCGCATGTCGCCAACCTGCAAGCAGCGGGCGTGCAGATCATCATTTCCTTTGGTGGCGCAAATGGAACCGACATCAGTTCCAGTTGCACCAGCGCAGCATCGTTGCAGGCGGCGTATCAGCAGGTCATCAATCAATATCACACCAAGTTGCTCGACTTTGATATTGAAGGTGGCGCGGTCAGCAATCAAGCGGCCCTTACGTTGCGCGACCAGGCGCTAAAAGGCCTGCGCGCAGCTAATCCAGGTCTGGTGGTTTCTTACACTCTGCCAGTCTTGCCCACTGGATTGATTCAAAGTGGTGTGAACGTGCTTACCACGGCAAAAGCGGATGGATTCACGCCGGACATCATCAACGTTATGGCGATGGATTACGGCTCAGCTGTGGACAATGGCGGGCAAATGGGTCTTGATGCAACCCAGGCGGCGCAGAACACGCACAATCAGGTGGTCTCAGCCGGCTTGAGTTCCAATATTGGCGTTACGCCCATGATTGGCATCAACGATACCAATACGGAAATCTTCCAGTTGGCTGATGTGAATACGCTTTTGAACTTCACATCCACCGCAACTTACGTCACACGCCTGGCGTTCTGGTCCGTGGCACGTGATAACGGAGGCTGCCCCAACCAGGGCTTTGCTTCACCCACGTGTAGCGGCATTACCCAGACAAACTTCCAATTCTCACATTCATTTGAAGCTTTCAGGTAGAGGAGAACGCAGCGATGTAACCTACATCTCTGCCTGGAAACAGCGGAGGCGAATTCCCACAGTGATTCGCCTCCGTTTTGTCTGCAAGCTGAGTGAATCTAAGCAGGAATGAAAGCCCTCGCGAATCGACCCTTCAACGTTAATTTGATATCTTGAACCTTCTTTATGCTGAAACTTTTTACCCGAATTGCCTGCTTATGCCTGCTTGCCTCATCTCTTGTTGCCCAGGACCATTTCTCCAAAGCTGAACCAGTCCACATTCCAGAAGATGGCCAGCGCTGGGTGCAGAAAACATTGAAGGGACTTTCTCTGGAAGAGAAAGTCGGGCAGATGCTGAATGTGCGCTACTTCACTGACTTCCAGAATTTCAGTTCCACAACCTACCAGCAGTTCCGCGACCAGATGCAGAAGTATCACCTGGGTTCCGTGGTGCTCACCGTGCATACAGATGGCCCAATTCTTTTGCGCAATGGGCCGCTTGAAGTTGCCGCCGTTGCCAATCAACTGCAAAAAGATTCCAAACTGCCTCTGCTCATTGCCGCCGATTTTGAGCGCGGGCTTGATTCCCGCGTGAGCGGCACACTGGCTTTTCCGGACGCCATGGCTTTTGGCGCCGTTGGCGATCCTGCGCGAGCGGAAAGATATGGGGCTATCGTCGCGGAAGAATCCCGTGCCATCGGCATTCACTGGAATTTCTTTCCTGTAGCTGATGTGAACAGCAACCCGGACAATCCCATCATCAACACGCGCTCCTTTGGAGAAGATCCAGTAATGGTGGGAAAGATGGTCTCTGCTTATATTCAAGGCGCTGCCGAACACGGGCTTTTGACTACAGCAAAACATTTTCCCGGCCATGGTGATACCGGCACTGATTCACATCTTGGCGTGGCGCGGGTGGAAGGAAGCCTGGATCACCTGAAATCCATTGAGTTGCCGCCATTTGAGCAGGCTGTTTCAGCCGGGGTCGCGGCCGTGATGGTTGCACATCTTTCCGTTCCCGCGCTCGACAATGACCCAAACAAAGTGGCCACAATTTCAACTCGCGTAGTGACGGATGTTTTAGAACATCAGCTTGGGTTCCATGGCGTGGTTGTAACGGATGCATTGGAGATGCGCGGGCTCACCAGCATCTACCCTCCCGGCGCTATCAGTCCTACGGCTCGCGCCGCCGTTGACGCTGTAAAAGCGGGCGATGACGTAATTCTATGGCCCACTGATCTTGACGGCGCTTTTCAGGGGATTATTGCCGCAGTGAAGCGCGGGGAAATTCCTGAATCCCGCATAGATGACTCAGTACGAAAAATCCTTGAGATGAAAGCTTCTGTTGGCCTGCATCGCGCACGGCTGGTCGATCTTGATCAGGTATCCAGCCATCTGGACAAGCCGGAAAATGTTGAGTTCGCACAAAAAGTTTCTGAAGACGCTATCACGCTGGTCCGCGATAACGGCCAGATGCTGCCTTTAACGAAACTCCTACCGCCTACTACGGAAAGTGAAACATTTCAGCCCACGGTCCCACCCACAACACAAGTTATTTCCATCATTATCACGGATACAATTCATGGCGATTGGGGGCACGCTTTTGAAAAAGCATTGAAAGCGCACCGTGCCGACGCAACCATTTTTTACGTGGATAAGACCATTGCAACAGCCATGAGCGGACAGATCCTGCAGGCCGTAAAAGATGCGGGCAAGGTTGTGGTGGCAGCATATATTGTGCCAACGCCGGCCAAGCAGGTGATGGTAAATGGCAAAATGGTCAACAGTGTTGGCCTGGAAGAAGCAACCGGAGAGCTGCTGAGGAATATCCTGGAGATTGCCGGCCCTAAGACTGCGCTGATAGCCATGGGGAATCCTTATGTCGCGCAGAGTTTTCCTAATACAGAAAATTATTTGTGCACATTTTCCAACGCCACAAGCTCAGAGGTGGGAGCGGTGAAAGTGCTTTTCGGAGAAGCTGTCCCAGTTGGGCATTTGCCGGTAACACTGCCTGGGATCGCCCAGCGCGGATTTGGACTGCAACGTTTCGGTGCAAACAGTGGAACAAAGTAGCTGTTAAGGAACGGCGCGCGTGGATTCCCGAATCACCAGCTCAGCCGCCAGCTTGCGGTGAATTGCCCCGAAAGAGCGGTTCTCTGCTGCGGCAGTGATAGCATCATTCACAATTGTAACGGCGGCTGCGCCCATGGCTTCCATTGGCTGGCGCACAGTTGTAAGCGCAGGGACAAAAAGCTGCGACGAATTAATATCGTCAAATCCAATCACAGAACAATTTCCCGGCACTTTGATTCCGGCTTTCGCCAGGGCGCGCAAAGCGCCGAAGGCCGTCATGTCGTCATAGGCCATCAAGGCGGTGAACTGGCGATCGCGCTTGAGCAACTCATCTGTCATGCGGAAACCATCATCCACGCCAAGGTTCGGGTTCCGCTGGTCCGGCAAATCGACAATCAGGCGCTGGTCCAGATCAAGGCCGGTATCTTTGGCAAAACGCTGTATGCCACGCCAGCGGGCCTTGCTGCTGGAAAGCGTTTT
>DASRCD010000366.1:0-4252 GCA_035653315.1 Candidatus Angelobacter sp. | reverse complement strand
CTTTTAGTGATCGCATTCTGCAAGCCGGAGCGGTTGGTTATGGCTGGCTCAACTGCGGCTGGGCGGTTGGAGCATTTCTCAGCACCTTTTACACTCCACTGCTCATTCGTGGCACCGGCCATCGCAAGGCCATTGGAGTTTCCATGGCATTGCTTGGGCTGTCCCTGATCGCTCTTCCATTTATCGGTGCTCATATCCACGGCCTGCTCCATCCGGCTGTTTCGCTGGCCATAAGCACTGCATTGCTGATTGCCGTACTGGTCTATGGATTGATGGGTTGGTGCCGTGGCATAGGCGGCGTTGCTATTACCAGCACCATGATGGAGCTGGTGCCCAAGCATTTCATGGGTCGCGTACAAAACACATTTTATTTTTTAGGCACATGCCTCCAGCTTGTGTTCTCATTCACGGTAGGAACAGTGGCACACACCCGGAGCCTGGCCGAAGGGTTCGCAATTGTTGGATCTATTTACCTGCTTGCATGCATGGCAGGAGCATGGCCGGTGCATGCGCCTGTTCCAGTAGATGAAACAGACCAGATGGCCCCAACCGGAACATAGAAAGATTCAGAGCAGCAGATTTATTTGGGGAAACATTTAACGGTGTAATCGCACTCATACTCACTAGATCAGTAATAATCACTTATGAGCAACTCAGTAACGCATAACAAGGCGAAGGGACAGTTTGAAATTACCCTGGAAGACCAGACTGCCCTGCTGCAATATCTGCGCAGCGACAACACAATCAGCCTGGTCCATACTGAAGTGCCGGAACCCCTGCGCGGACGCGGCCTGAGCGATCAATTGATTCGCGCTGCCCTGGATTTTGCCCATTTCAACCAGCTCAAAGTGGTTCCAGTCTGCTCGGCAGTTCAAAGATATTTGCAGAACCACCCGGAAGCGGCTTCTTCCGTAGAGATTGGCTAATTCACACCAGGCGCAAGCGTGGAGTCGGCAGATTCCGTAAACACGCGATGCAGGGATTTTGCCAGTTCTTCGACCGTGTCGGGTTTCAGGATCAGCTCACGGATGCCAATCTGCCGCGCCTCTCTTTCATCTTCCGGACGCAAATAACCTGACATCATGACCACCGGAATATTCGGACGCGTTTGCAGGACTTCCCGTGCAAGTTCTGCGCCGGACATTCCCGGCATAGAAAGGTCCGTCACTACGGCAGCAAACTGGAAAGGATCTTTCTTAAAAGCCTGCAATGCCTCCATAGGCGATGTATATCCCGTTACCTGATAGCCCAATTTGCCAAGGGTTCGCCGTGCGAGCATCACAAGCGCCTCTTCATCATCCACATAAAGCAGGTGCTGGCCTGAACCGAGTGGAATCGGTTCAACGGTAGAGGATCGTGTTACTGGCCCCATCACCGCGGGAAAATATAAATTGAACGTTGTGCCCTTGCCGGGTTCGCTATACACCGTGACCGTGCCTTCATGGCTTTTCAAAATGCCGTGAACCATGGAAAGCCCCAAACCAGTTCCCTTTCCTGGTAAACGCGTGGTAAAAAACGGGTCGAAAATGCGCTCCATGGTTGCCGCATCCATGCCGCAACCATTGTCAGTAACGGAAATTTTCACATAGTTCCCGTTCTTCAGTTTGTGCGCATTCGCAGAAAAATTTCCATGTACTTCAAAGGTCTTCGCCGTCACTTCCAGAATGCCGGGATTATCACCGATGGCCTGCGCGGCATTTGTGCCCAGGTTCATGATGATCTGGTGCAATTGGGTGGAGTCTGCCGCGATTTGCGGCAGATCATGGCTGAACCGGGTACGGATTTCTATGCGGGCAGGCAAAGTGGCCCGCAATAATGCCAGCGCTTCTTCTATTACCGGCTGTATGGCAATGATTTTGTAGTCCACTGATTGCCTGCGGCTGAAGGTGATGATCTGCCGGATCATATTGCTGGCCCGCGCGCCGGCTTTTGCAATCTCCTGAAGGTTGACTTGCGCCGGATGATCCCCCGGCAGCTCTTCCATTGCCAGGCCTGCATTGCCGCCAATCGCGAGCAGAATGTTATTGAAATCGTGGGCGATCCCGCCGGCAAGAGTTCCCAGCGCCTGCATCTTTTGGGATTGCAGTAATTGCTCTTCCATCTTTTTCCGGTCAGTAATATCAATGCATGCACCCGCTGTCCGGAAAGGACGGCCCGTTTTGTCTTTTTCCATTCGGCCGCGCGCTGCAATCCATATCGTGCTCTGGTCTGGACGAATGATGCGGTACTCTGAATCGTAATCGCCGCCTCGTTGCAGGGCAGCCTCAATTGCCAGTTTTGCCCGCTCACGATCGTCAGGATGTATCCATGAGAAAAAAGGTTCAATTGAGCCTTCCGCCAGTTCCTCAACACTGCGGCCAAAAAGCACGGCCATTGCATCATCCCACTCGATCTTGCCCTTACTCATGTCCCAGACCCAGGTCCCCATGCGTCCGCTTGCCAGCGCGGATTGAAGCCGGATCTGCGCAAGCTGCATCGCATCTTCCGCGCGCTTGCGGCCGGTAATGTCCGTATTCGCCTCTAAAATACGGTAAGGACGCCCTTGTGCATCGCGTTCCAGCGTCCACACGCTGGCCACAACAATCTGGCTTCCATCCTGTTTGTAATGCACCAGCTCGCCTTCCCACTCGCTGGTACTCTCAAGTTTTTCTCTGATCGTCTCCAGCGGTTCGGGAAACTCAGTGCGCAGGAGTTCATGAGATATCCGGCCGAGTGCCTGTTGCTGGGTAAAACCATAAAGTTTTTCTGCGCCCCGGTTCCAAAGCACAATGCGGTCATCCAGGTCGCGCACCAGCACCTGCGTGAGTGCCAGGACTGCGGCCTGCTCGCGAAGAGCACGGTCCGTGCGTTCGCGCTCCGTAACATCGCGAATAATGGCGGTATATAGCCGCTTACCTCCAGTGACTATCTGTGAAATGGAAGCTTCAATGGGAAACTCTTCTCCATTGCCCCGTAATCCGCTCACGGCATTCAATGCGCCCATCTTTCGTTTGGTGACTCCAGCATTGCCAAAGTTATGGACGTGCTGTTGATGGACAGGACGAAATTTTGTGGGTATCAGGCGGTCCAGTGGGTGCCCCAATATCTGGTCAGCAGAATAGCCAAACATTTTCTCCGCAGCCGCGTTAAACATCACAATACTCTGCTGTTCATTGGCGGTAATAACCGCATCCATAGCGGAATCAATAATGCCTTTGAGCTGTGCCTGGCTTTGATTAAGGCGCTCCTCCGCCAGTTTGCGTTCGGTGATATCACGGGCAACACTGGATGCGCCAATCACTGCGCCATCACGGTCATGCACAGGAGAGATTACAAGCGAAACGAAAATAAGCGTGCCATCTTTGCGTTGCCGGATAGTTTCATGGACTCGAACAGGATATCCCTGCTTAATCTGCTTGAGGAAACCGGGAATTTCGTCCTGATGGCCTGGTGGCCCGAGCAATGAAATACTTTTTCCTACGATTTCTCCCGCGGTATATCCATAAAGCTTTTCTGCGCCCCGGTTCCAGCTTGTGATAATTCCATCTAGTGTTTTGCCGATGATGGCATCGGACGAGGACTCGACAATGGATGCCAGTTCTTCATCACGTTCTTCCGCGCGGCGGCGGGCCAGGTCCGCACGGTTCAGCCACAAAGCGCAGACCCAGATCAATATCACCAGGATGATGACGTAGCCGCCGGAAAAAAGAGCGCTGCCAAATTCCGACCGGTATAACCCTGCCCTTTGTCCACGCATGCGCAGCCAACCGACTACCAGGGGCAAAATAATAAAGATGGGCATGAGCCTGCGCGCCATCAAGCCGCCAAGCCGGTCACTGGTAAGCACTGCAATAAACCCATGGTTTGGACGCGCCCACAGAAGACCGGTCCCAAGCAGCATGAAAAGCACCGCTGTATGAATGGCTACCGCGGAATATCCTGCTGCGCCATACAGCAACTGCACACCATAGACATAGCCAAGAAATGAGATAAATCCAATGACAACAGCAACAAGGGCCAGTCCCTGTGCGGGACGCCGCTGATTTGGGGTTTCCCAATCCACCAGGAGCAGTGCAGCCCCAAGGGCAAGAAAGGCCAGCCCTGAAGCAGCAGCCATAAGCCCAGGATGAGGGACTTGCGTTGCCAGGAGCGCATGACGGAACAACAGCAGATCGATCCCCAGGTCCCAGTCTGTTATTCTTTCGATATAACTTCCGCCGCCAATGACAATCAAGACCAGACCGGAGAGGCGTACGGTCCATTTTTCAACGGG
>DASRCD010000365.1:0-3369 GCA_035653315.1 Candidatus Angelobacter sp. | reverse complement strand
GTTGTCATGCTGGGATATACGGACCTTTTACGCAGCGGACATCTGGGCCCGGTCAACCAGAAGCAGAAACAAGTGCTGGGAGAGATACAGGAAGGCGCTCAGCGTCTACAAAAACTGATTCAAGACCTTTTATTGTTGCAGGAGTTAAAGGCGGGGCATGGTGTCGCCGAAAACCTGGAATCTGCCGACGTAAACGAGCATGTTCGCGAAATCTTCAACTTCTGGTCGGCGACGGCCAGGCAAAAGCCTGTGAAATATCAGCTTCAGCCGGCCGCCGGCAATCCGCGTGTACGGATTGAGCCGCTGAAATTGCAGCACATAGTTTCAAATTTGATTGAAAATGCGCTGAAGCATACGCCGGCGCACGGAATGATTGTGGTGAGCGTGACACCTTGTTTCTGGGAAAGAAGGAAAGCGCAAATCGAATTTTTGTTCAATATGGAGCGGAAGGAAAGCCGGAAGGTGGAAAATGCGGTGCGAATTGATGTAACCGATTCCGGACCAGGAATTCCGGCTGAGCACCATGACGATATTTTTGGAGATTTTGTGCAGTTGCCGGGCAGCTCTGCCCGCGGCACCGGGTTAGGTCTGGCCATCGCCCGGCGTCTTGTAGAAGCCCATGGAGGCATGATCTGGGTGGAAAGCGAGCCGGGAAAAGGAAGTAAGTTTTCCCTGCTTTTATCTTTAATAAAGGTAGGAGACCAAGTTGACTAGCGCGCCAAACATACTACTCGTCGATGATGAACCCAGTGTACTTCGTTATACCAAGACGCTGCTGGAAATCGAGAACTATCATGTGGAAACCGCAGCCAGCGGAGAAGAAGCGCTGCAACGCATTAATCATGGTCCCGCGCCGAACCTGATCGTGCTTGACCTGGTTATGCCGGGCATGGATGGTTTACAGACGCTGGAAAACTGCAAAAAGCTGCATCCAGAGCAAAAAGTTGTGATGATCTCCTGCGTGAACGATACCAATAAAGTTGTGCAGGCAATCAAACTGGGCGCGTCTGATTATGTGACCAAGCCATTTTTGCCGCCGCAATTGCAGGGCGCAGTCCGCAAAGCCTTAAACCTGGGCACTCATGCAAATCCCAAGCCGATAAGCCAGCCCATGGTAAAGACTACGGAAATAGTGGACGACCTGGACGAAGATCTTTTCTTTTTAGCGGCGAGCCCCGCCATGAGGCAGATCCGCTCACAGGCGGCCCTGATAGCAAAGGTCGATGTGCCTGTCCTGCTGCTGGGAGAAAGCGGAGTGGGCAAGGAAGTTCTGGCCAGACTGATTCATAAATTGTCCATTCGCGCACACCGGCCCATGGTGAAGGTGAATTGTGCGGCTTTGCCGGCAGACCTGCTGGAAAGCGAGCTTTTTGGCTATGAAGCCGGGGCCTTTACCGGAGCGAACAAGTCGAAGCCGGGAAAGTTCGAGTTAGCGCACAAAGGCACCATCATGCTGGATGAAATTGGCGAGATGAGCGCCGCATTGCAGGCGAAACTGCTGCATGTGCTTCAGGACGGCAGCTTCTCGCGCCTGGGCGGCCGCGCCAATATTACGGCAGATGCCCGCGTGCTGGCGGCAACGAACATTGATGTTCACAAGGCCATGGCGGAACGAAAGCTGCGTGAAGATCTTTATTATCGATTGAACGCGTTTACCCTGACCGTACCGCCGTTGCGCGAACGCCGCGAAGAAATTCCCTTGTTGCTTCGTTATTACATGAACAACCTGGCGCGCAAGTTTTCCAAGAATGCGCTGGAGATTTCCGACCGGCTGTTGCAGGAATGCCTGCGTTATCACTGGCCCGGCAATCTGCGCGAACTGGGAAATTTTGTAAAGCGTTACCTGGTTCTGGAAGATGAAACCCAGCTGATTGAAGAACTGCGGATGCATGGCAGGGAAAATTCAGGGGAAATGGACAGCGCCACTCCTGCTTCAGGCCGTGGAGGGTTAAAAGCCCTGGTACGCAGCCTGAAGGATGATGCGGAAGCCAAAGAAATTCAGCGCGCGTTGGAAGACGCAAACTGGAATCGTAAGCTTGCCGCAGCCCAGCTCAATATCAGCTACAAAGCGCTGCTCTACAAGATTAAGCAGCATGGACTAGCTCCCACCGTGAGCCGTGATTACGGCCTGCGCGCCAAAGTTAACTAATCAAAAAGTCAGTGGAGCGGTACTCGCCACGAATAAGAGAGGGGCTCGGAATGGCAAAGTATCTGGTAACCGGCAGTGCCGGTTTCATCGGTTCGTCAATTGCGCGCGAACTGGTCAGGCGCGGTGAGGATGTTCGCGGGCTGGATGATTTTTCCACCGGCAAGTGGGAAAACATTGAAGAGATCAAAGACAGCATTGATTTTCGGGGTGTAAGCCTGCTCGACCAGGCGAGCGTGGCTTCCGCATGCAATGGAGTCGATTATGTGATCCATCAGGCTGCATTGCCATCAGTGCCGAAATCAGTGGCCGAACCGGAGTTGACGCATGCGGTGAACGTGAACGGTACGCTCAACCTTCTTCTGGCCGCGCGAGATGCCGGTGTTAAACGCGTGGTGTATGTCGCTTCCTCTTCTGCTTATGGTGACAGTGAAACATTGCCCAAGCATGAAGGCATGGTGCCCAGGCCGATCTCTCCTTATGCCGTGCAGAAGCTCACAGGCGAATATTACATGCAGACCTTTTCCGCAGTATATGGCCTGGAAACTGTGGCTCTACGTTACTTCAATATTTTTGGCCCGCGACAGGATGCAAATTCACAATATTCCGCTGTGCTGGCCAAATTCATTACCCAGATGCAACAAGGCGAAGCGCCTACCATTTTTGGCGATGGCGAGCAGAGCCGCGACTTTACTTTTGTAGCCAACGCCGTGCAGGCCAATTTGAAAGCATGTGTGGCTCCAGCCCATGAAGTTTCAGGCAAAGTTTTTAATATCGCGACAGGTACGCGTTTTTCGCTGAACCAGACCTACGAAATGCTACGAAAAATTATTGGTTTTTCCGGAGCAATCAAATATACATCCGCGCGCACTGGTGACGTAAAGCACTCACTGGCTGACATCAGCCTGGCGCAAAAGCATCTTGGATATTCAGTGGAAGTCAGTTTTGAAGAAGGATTGCGCCGCACGGTGGCGTGGTATCAGCAATCTGCCGCGCAGCCGCAAACTGTTGCGGCCCATGCATAATGCACAAAGCTACAATAGCTGGCTGGCTTAATTGAAAGACATTTAGATTATTCCGCGGTGAAAGCGCTTCTTCCGGTCCGAGAAGAGCTGATAGTTTGCTGTGAAAACCTGTTTCTGGCGTTGTTGTTGATTGGGCCTATATAGCGCAAAAAGCGATAAGGCCCGCGTTTCTTCCAGTATTTTGAATCGTACGAGGAT
>DASRCD010000364.1:0-2804 GCA_035653315.1 Candidatus Angelobacter sp. | reverse complement strand
ACCTTTGGGCTCGCCTTCAGCATGAATGTCGCCGCTGCCTGAATCCGCGCGCAAGCCGCCCATTACGCCATAGAGCTTAATGTTCCCGGAGCCTGCCCCGGCCTTTACATTGCCGGTGGAAGTTTCATGCACTTCAATATTGCCGCTGCCCGTGCTCACAGAGACTTCGCCTGCAATTTCTCCCGCGCGAATATTGCCGCTGCCGGTTTCAGCAAACAGAAAGCCTTTAATGCCGTTGATTTTCAAATCTCCTGAGCCGGAAGAAACTCGGGCATTGGCGATAACATTGTCAATGGTGATATTGCCTGAACCTGTTTTTGCCGTAAGCGGCAGTTGCGTGCCGCTGATGCTCTGGTCACCTGAACCGGTATAGGCAGAGAGGCGCGTCTGGGCCGGCACGGTTACGTCATAATCAACGGAGATATTCCGGAACAGCTCGCGGTCATCACTCTTGCCAATATGGATGATGTTACCCTGCTGTACAATTGGCGGATTCTGCTCAATCTTGTGGATTCGTTCATCGACATTGCCGCCACCAAAAAGCCAGGAAGTGGTGCCACTGTGAATTTTCGCGGCAATATACACTGCTCCCGTGCCACCCTGATGCACCGTGATATTGCCTGAGCCGGTGCTTATCTCCATCTCAACTTGTCCATTGACCTGCAACGTACGCTCAAAGTGCCCGGTAGTTGCGGCTTGTAAGGGAAGGGCTGCAAGACCGGTAACCATCATCACAATCGTCAGCAGTTTCAGGGATTTCATTTTTCCTCCAGCAGTGAGCTTTGCTTTGATCTTTGGTCAATTCGCTGATTTATTGCAGGATGACCTCCTGACCTTCCTTCAGGCCAGAGAGCAGTTCGGTTTTTGATCCATTGGAAATTCCCACAGAGACTTCAACTTTTTTCTTGCCATCTTTCGCGTTCGGATCAGGCACTTCCACGGAAGCTTTGCGGTCTTTGTCGTAGATGAGCGCGCCTTCCGGAACCATGAGAATGCCCTTGTGTTCTTCCAGAAGAATTTCGGCATTGGCGGTCATTTGAGATTTCAGCTCGCCTTTGGAGTTATCAATGGAAACGCGCACTTCAAACGTGGTGACGTTATCTTTTTCCACGCCCATGGGAGAAATTTTGGTCACTTTGCCGGAGAATGTGCGGTCTTTATACGATTCAACTTTGATTCGCGCCGGCTGGCCTAAATAAACTTTTCCAATGTCGGATTCGTCGACTTTTCCTTTTACATAAACTTCGCGAATATCGCCCAAAGTCATTACCAGCGTAGCGGAAGAACCCAGGACAAGAATGGAACTGACCGCGGAGCCAACCTCAACATCCCGGGAGAGCACCATGCCATCAATTGGGGAGACGATGGTTGAATTCCGATATTCTTTTTCTTTTTCATCCAGCAGGGCCTGCGCCTGGGCCACCTGGGCTTCTGCCTGCTTTAGTTTTGATGTGGCGGAAATGACATTGGCCCGGCCAAGCTGTTGCTTGTTGACCGCCATCTCATAATTTTTTTCCGCGTCATCAAGTGCGGACGCGGAAACCACACCGTCTTTGGCCATTTGCTGGGCGCGCTCGTAAGCCCGCTTGAGCATGGGGATGTCCACTCCTTCGGCGTCCACTTTGGCATGTTGCAGATCAGCATCCGCGGCGCGGGCAGCCGCTTCAGCTGCCTGCAAAGAAGCTTTCTCCTGGTTCACCTGGGCCAGGATTTCCTGCTTGTCCAACTCGGCCAGTACCTGGTCTTTTTTCACGTTATCGCCATAATCCACCAGCAGTTTTTGCACAATGCCGCTGGCCTTTGACTTAACTTCCACATTAGTCATTGGGAAGATTTTTCCCGTAGCGACCACATTTTTCGCCAGGTCGCCCCGTTCCACCTTTGCCAGCTTCGATGGATCAATCTTGGTGGTGCCGCGCGTGGCAGCCACCAGTCCTACAACCACAACCAGAATGACTGCAAATACGCCTAATATGTAATAAAGCCGGTTATTTTTCTTTTTGCCGTTCGCCATGGGCGGCACCTCTTGGTTTATCGTCTCTGAATACGCTTGCCGTGGGGAAGAAGTTCCAATGAAAAAGGCACTTAATGCTACTCAGTTAGCAATTAGACCTTAGATCACCGGAAAAGATAGCAAAAGTCTATGAAACCATGGCACTTTTGCCTTTTCTGTCTTTGGCCTCTGCCGGTATATCATTGCTCTCCATGGTCACCCTGGTCCTTTTAAGGATCATCCTGGTGGTGCTTCTTGTGGCAGCTAACGCTTTTTTTGTCGCTGCCGAGTTCGCCATGGTCAGCGTACGCGATACTCGCATCCAGCAGTTGATCGAGCAGCGTCGCATTGGCGCGCGTACTATCCGCAAAATCCAGCAGCGGCTCGATGAATTTCTTCCCGCCGTCCAGTTTGGCGTGACCCTGGCCAGTCTCGGCCTGGGATGGATAGGCGAAGGCACCCTTGCTGTAATGCTTGTTCCATGGATGGAGCACATTCCCTACGGCCGGATTTATGCCCACGGACTGGCTGCCACCCTGGCTTTTATCATCATTACGTACCTGCTCATCATTTTGGGCGAACTTGTGCCCAAGTCGCTGGCCCTGGAACGCGCGGAGCGCGTTGCTCTTGCCGTGGCCGGCCCCATGGACGTCTTTATGACGCTCTCGCATCCTTTCCTGGTGCTCATGAACAAGTCCGCCAATCTGGTGCTGCGCGGCTTTGGTTCCCGGCTCAGGCGGGAAGGTGGCGCTCATTCCGCCGAGGAACTCAAACTTATTGTTACCGCCAGCCGGCGCCTGGGTCTTCTTCC
>DASRCD010000363.1:0-4301 GCA_035653315.1 Candidatus Angelobacter sp. | reverse complement strand
GGCGGTGCCACTAACCATGATTGCTGTGACGGCGCTGCTGGTTGCCGTGGCCGTAACCGCTTGTTACATTCCGGCGCGCAGGGCAACGCGCGTGGATCCAACCATCGCGCTGCGTTACGAATAATAATTCTCAACGGCGCTTTCACGAGTTGTGGTATGAGATAAAAGACATCATCGTGAAAGCGCCAGCATTCTCATCTTTCTATTCGCGTGCGGTATTGCTGCTTTGTATGGCAGCTTTATCATCATGCAGTAAAAATATTCAGGAGCAGCCGCCTGATCGACCTCGGCTGACATCCGGCGTGAAGATGGTGGATGTACATTTTTATTCCACATCCCTTGGCCGGGAGATGCCCTATCGAGCCATTCTTCCGGTCAATCTGAAACCAGAGCAAAAGCTTCCAGTGGTTTATCTGTTGCATGGCGGCGGTGGCGGATATCGGGATTGGTCCAATTACTCAGATGTTGCGAGCTATGCGGAACAAGGGTTGATTCTGGTTATGCCGGAAGCGAATAACTCTTATTACACGAATTCCGCCAGCCATCCGCAAGACCGGTATGAAGATTACATTGTGCATGACCTGATTGCTGATGTTGAGAGCAGGTTTCCAGCTGCCATCGGCAGAGTGAACCGCGCTATTGTTGGCATCTCCATGGGAGGATTTGGTGCAGTGACGTTGGCCATGAAGCATCCTGACTTGTTTGTTTTTGCTGCAGGCCTGAGCTCCGCGTTGGATGTTACCAGAAGGCCATTTGCAATCCGGCGCATTGGGCAGTGGAGAGAGTACCGCGCGATCTTCGGGCCGCAAGGCAGCACTACAAGGAAAGAAAGCGATCCTTTTGCTCTGGTGCGAACCGCTGATCCGGCCAAGGATCCCTACTTTTTCCTGACATGCGGTGAGCAGGAAGGGCTTTTGCCGGTGAACCGGCAATTTGCCGCGATTTTAAAACAAAGACATTTTCAATATGAATTCCATTCCAGCCCCGGCGGGCATGACTGGAACCAATGGAATGGGAACCTGCCTGAGTTGTTCAAAAGGTTGATACAGCATCTTCATCATTCAACTGTCTAGCTAACAAACTTCTAAGCTGACATGGCTTAACGTGGCATTTCAATTGCATTACATCTCAAATGTAAATACATAAAAGCAATTTTCTGAATCAACCCGGCAAAGCTTGCCGGGTTTAAATGAGCCAATTGCCGGGCGGAGGGAAGCGCATGTCACAGATTCAAAACAACCAGCACGGAACCGCATTGCTGGAAGAGACGCCAGTGCCTGCTGGAGTACCAGCGGAAAAATTAACCGAGGCTTATCGTCGCTGGGAGACAGCGATGAAGGAATTCTGGAACACGGCGCATGGCATGGTGGCGCAATATCCTGAAGACCGTTCAGCGCGATATTTTCTGGCGGAGGTCCTGCTGGCTTCCGGCTGTGGCGACCTGGCGCTGGATCAATATGAGTGGTTGCGGGAAAAAGCTCCTGAGAGCGAGGTGCCGCGCATTGTTCAGGGCATGGAGCAATGCCTGGCTGACCATCATTATTTTCCAGCCACGTATGCAAAGCGTTTATCCACGGGAGAATATGCCGCAGGTCACAATGCGGAAGTGTGGCGCAAATATGCCCGGCGAGACATTCAGCGCGGACGCGAAATCGTGCGCACCATCCGCCAATGGACGCCTTTAAGAAACAAACGCGTGCTGGACGTGGGCGGCGGCTACGGCGGCATGATGATTTCCATGGCCGAGCAGGGCGCGCAGGTGACCGGAGTTGAGATTGATCCTGAACGCGCCAGCATGGGCAGGCAGCGGCTGCAGGATCTGGGCATTCAATGCGACTATCGTGAAGCAGATATTTGCGATCCGATTGCGCGCGGGGACATGGGACAGTTTGACGTGATCACCTGCCAGGATGTGATTGAGCATGTAATGGACCCAACACTGATGATCCAGACCATGTGTTCCCTGCTCAAGCCCGGCGGCGTAATCTTTTTGCAGATGCCGAACAAGTGGGGCGCGCAGCAGTTAATGGCGGACCATCATTATGCGCTTACCGGCATCACGGCATTATCGCGCAATCAGGCGATTGAGTACTGGCAAGTAGCTACAGGTGAAGAAGCAAGGCACTATGGCGTGGGTTATCCGCGCGGCGAACGTTATTACCTGAACGCCTTTGCGCGTTGCGGCGTAAAGCTGAACCATTTGCAGAAGCATGACAGCCTGGCGCACCTGGCCTGGTTTGCGCGTGACATCAATGCCTTATGTGAGCGCGTGCAAAAAGAAGTTTATCCGGGGCTGCGTCCGGAGCTGCAGGCGCGAATTAAGCGGCGCATTATCAAAGTTCTGGAATTGTATGCTCATTCCAGTGAGGTGATTAAGCAGTTGCAATCGCGCCCGGAAGAGGCAGCGGAAGCCTGTGACCTGATTGTGCGCCGGCTCTGTATGCCATTGTGGCGCTTCATTGGCGTAAAAAACGCCCAGTAATCCCGGCAATCTCTTGCTTTTGCGCTGGGGTAGGTATCCAATAAAAGGAACCAAGCGAGGAGTCCAGCCATGAATCGCAGAGAGTTCCTCAAGGATGCTTCCACGGTTATGGGAGCCGCACTGTTTGCGCCCACCGTATTCAAAGGCGCTTTTGATCAGGCTCCGGCCACGGCGCACGTGGCCTTTGTGAAAACCACGGACCGCGCCGCAGGCGTAAAGCGTGCGATAGAACTGTTGCAACTGGAAAAGTTCCGCGGCAAAGACCTGTTCATTAAACCGAACTTCAACAGCTCTGATCCTACTCCGGGCTCCACGCATGAAGATACTCTGGTTGCCTTGATGCGCAACCTGAAAGCCATGGGCGCGGGTCCACTTATCATTGGCGACCGCAGCGGCATGGGCAATACGCGTGAAGTAATGACGAAAAAGAGTGCGTTCCAGCTAGGCAAAGAGCTGGACGCGAAGGTAATCGTTTTTGACGAGCTTGGCGCCGACGATTGGGACATGCTCAAGCCGCAGGAGAGCCATTGGGAGCAGGGCTTTGCCTTGCCCAAGCCGGTGCGGAAGGCCGGCGGCATTGTGACCACGTGTTGTCTTAAGACACATCGCTATGGCGGGCATTTTACTTTGTCATTGAAAAATTCAGTGGGCTTTGCGGCGAAAACCGTTCCGGGCAATTCTTACAACTTCATGCGAGAGCTGCATTCCTCTCCGCACCAGCGCGACATGATTGCCGAAATTAACACGGCTTATAAGCCTGACCTGGTTGTGCTGGATGGCATACAGGCGTTCACAAATGGCGGCCCTGATCAGGGCAAGATGGTGCAATCCAATGTGGTTCTAGCCGGGACAGACCGCGTGGCCATTGATGCCGTGGGCGTAGCATTGCTGCGGCATTTTGGCACTACTCCGGAAGTAAGCCAAGGCGCGATTTTTGAACAGGAGCAGATTGCGCGCGCCGTGCAGTTGAAAATTGGCGTGAGCAGCCCAAAGCAGATTGAGTTGGTGACCGGCGACCGCGAAAGCGCGGAATATGCCAAACAAATTCGCGCAGTGCTGGATGGAGGCAAAGCTTAACTCAAAGCACCCATTGCTGACGTGATCGCACCTATTTGCATGCGAGCCAGCAATTACGAATCGGCAACCTTGATCATCAGCTTGCCAAAGTTTTCTCCGCTGAATAGCTTCAGCAAGGTTTCAGGAAAATCCTGAAAGCCTTCCACAATATCTTCTTTTGATTTCAGCTTGCCCATGGCGCGCCATGTGGCAAGATCGCGTATACCTTCCGCGTAACGTGATGCATAATTGAAAACGACAAAGCCTTCCATGCGCGCGCTATTGACCAGCAGTGAAAGATAATTGCTGGGCCCTTTGATGCCAGTTGTGGAACAGTATTGGGAGATTGCTCCGCAGATCACCACGCGCGCGCCGCGCGCAAGCTGGGCCAAGGCAGCATCAAGAATTTCACCACCGACGTTGTCAAAATAAACATTGATTCCTTTAGGACAATGATGGCGCAGGGCTTCTGAAACTTTTTCGGATTTGTAATCAATGCAGGCATCAAAGCCAAGCTCGTTAACCACATAACTACATTTCTCAGGGCCACCGGCAATGCCTACAGCGCGGCAGCCTTTAATTTTCGCGATCTGGCCAACCATGGAACCTGTGGCGCCGGCAGCGCCGGAAACAACCACGGTGTCACCCGCTACAGGTTTGCCAACTTCCAGCAGGCCAAAATAAGCGGTGAGGCCCGTCATCCCCAATGCGCTCAAATAGACGGGGAGCGGAGCAAGGTTAGAATCGATTTTGGTTACACCTT
>DASRCD010000362.1:0-2304 GCA_035653315.1 Candidatus Angelobacter sp. | reverse complement strand
ATCGGAAACACGAGAGCGGTAATTTTGGAGATCTTCCGCCGTCACTTCTTCGGGCGGCACAAGTTTGTAGTGCTTTTCAGCGCTAATGCCGATGCCATCCCTGTTTTGTTCAAACTCAAATATCGCGATAATATCATCCTTCAAAAACTGTGCAGCTACGGGACGACATATGAGCAAGGGGAACTTATGGTTGCACATTGCTGCATCCTGCTCAATTTGAACAATGCTGAGTTTGTCTCTGCCTCCTTTGGCCTGAATAGGGAATACGTAGTGTGCGCCTCGTCTATCAACCCCTACGTAGATTTCATCCGTCTCAATCTGCCCGACACCGGGGACGTGAGTGCGGAGATGATTTTGTAGTGAATAGCAGGCAACGCCTGTGAAGATATCCAGAAGCCGGTTGTATCGGACCTTGGCAAGCAATGCCTGCTCATCTGATAGCGCGTATTTCGTAATCACACCGGGCGTCGAGTCGGGCACCTTCGTTGCTGCCATGCTCACATTGGGAAGCAGAGGCCTTTCAGGAACAAGGACAAAGCGATATTTAGCGGCCCCTGCTGGGCGGATAATCCAGCCTTCTCCTTTGGCCGCCTTCGATCGAATGCTCTCTGGAAGGTCTGCTCGATACCGAAAGCTATAGATCACGTCGCCGAGGTTCTTGGGAAGTTCTATCTTCAGTTCCTGCGCAGCTCTGGTGATTTCATCGCGCGCGAACTCTATTTCGCGCAGGCCCCTTTTAAACTTAGAGGCAAAAATTTTCTCGATAATGGGTACATACTTTTTGCTTCGGGCCATAAGTTGGACAACTTCCTAATTTCCGGCGCCAGGCCAGCGCAAAACGATCACTTCTTCCCTCAGTCTTTCCTTCGTCGCAGTAGCCAATCGCGTTCGAAAAAGTTCAATATCCACTAACTCGTAGCCGAGAGATTTTGCGATATCGGCTAGCAAATTGCCTGTCCGGATCATCACTCTTAGATAAGACGCTTGGTCCCCCACAACGTAGGCCAGGTGAGCGCCCGGTCGCAGAGCAGTTCGTAGCTCGGAAAGGTGACGAAGCATGCCGCCAAAATAAAGTTTTGTAACCCGGGCATAGAGACGCTCGAAACCTGAAGTTTTGCCCAAGGCGAGGCGCCGAGCTTCGATTTTTTTTGCAAGGTCTTGTATTTCTGCGTGCTCAGCTACCAGCAAGTCATCCTGATCATTTTTGTAAACGTTGCGGGTATTGGAGCGGATTAAGTTCTCCTTCAGTGACCGCAAATCCGTCTTGTTTTTTATAAAACCAAGCAGAACGGACTCGAGACGGGTTGTTCTCGTGTAATCCTTTTCATTGGGATAAGGAGGAGATGTAATTACCGCATCGACGGAGTTCGGTTGCAGAACCGAAAGAGGGCAGCGTGCGTCAGCTTCATAGACAACGGCAGGGATGTGGTTCCTGCAGCGCAATTGGATTAGATCATTTGTAATCTCCTCAATTTCCTTAAGCCAGGCAGCGATCACGGGAGCGTCACATTTAGGAGATGCAACCCCAACCTCAGGCCCAAAGTGCAAGTTGCTGATGTTGAACACGACGGCCTTTGCGAGGGCCAGTCTTTCATGTGCGCCGAATCGCGGGTCGTCTAAAGTGTTTAAGGCATCAAGGAGCACGAGTGTTCGATGAAGAGGGAGGGGGCTGATCGAATTTTTCAAAATAAGCTTAGCAGACTCGGATGAGAGAGTTAGAAGTTTAGTGGCGGCTTTCCTACAAGCCGAGAAAAGCGGCAAATGATCCACTTCACCCAAGCCTTGCGCATCCAGTTTCTGTCGGGCTGCTTCGGCAACAGCCAATGCGTGTTTTTGGAAACCGCATGGATCAACATTCCAATTTATTTTTGTCTGAGTAGCAAAACGCGCTATCGGATTCGCTTCGATGCCGATACTTGGGATGCCCAACTTCTTGCATTCGACCAGTGTGGTGCCAGTGCCGCAGAAAGGATCGAGCACCGTCTTTTCAGAGTTAATTTTGAATTTTTCGAGATAATGCCGGACGAGGTGAGGCGGAAAAGATAGCACAAACTGATACCAGTCATGGACGACATGATCTTCCGGCTGAAGTTTGTTGTCCAAAGCCGCTCTGCTTTCATCAAATTTGGTTTGTACGATAGGCTGATGGCCCGATCGTTCGAGATTGATGTCCATTTTCTACACTTCCAGAATCACCGGCAACACCATAGGACGCTTGCCCAATTCATGGTCGAAAAAGCGGCGAAGGGTGGAGCGGATTTTATCTTTCACTACGCCCCAGTCGCTCATCTCTTCAAGATTTGA
>DASRCD010000361.1:0-7153 GCA_035653315.1 Candidatus Angelobacter sp. | reverse complement strand
GTAACACTGATGGGCAGTGAACGCTGCGTGTATCCCGTTCCCTTGTTCAGGTTGGAGAAGGTTCCCAACGTTTGCAGCACTGTTCCCGCGCTGTTTAGCACCTGGACTGTCAGCGTATCGAATGCTGTAGTCGTGGTGGTTTCAGCCGTATCAATGTGCAGGAAGAACGTCAGCGTCGCGCTGGTTGCCGTGGAAGGAATGGTCACGCTCTGCGTTGCTGTATCGGTATGCGTGGTGCCATAACCATCCAGCCATGCATCTTTGGTTCCCGAGTGTGGGGGCTCAGAAGTTGACGTGTTGAGCACGCCCGCCGTCAGAGTCCACGGTGGAGCAGTGGTGGTGCCGGTTTCAAAGCCGCCATTCACAATCAACTGTGAACCAGTTCCGCCGGTGGCATTCACCGTAAGGCTAATGGTAGTGGTGTGCGTCAGCGTTCCTGAGGTTCCAGTGATAGTAACCGTTGCCGTTCCCACAGTTGCTGTGGAACTGGCAGTGAAAGTAACCACGCTGGTACTGGTGGTTGGATTTGTGCCAAACGCCGCGGTAACACCGGAGGGCAGGCCAGAAGCAGAAAGCGTTGCGCTGCCGGTAAAGCCATTGAGGTCGGTTACGGTAATGGTGCTGGTTGCCGTAGAGCCCTGCGTCACGCTAACGCTTGCAGGCGATGCCGAAAGGCTGAAGTCCGGCGTGGTGACGGTTCCGCCAGCCAAAGCATTGATCAGGTTCTGGCCAGTCGGGCTACCCCAACCGGTTACAAGGTCATAACCAGTCACGGCATTAAAGGATTTTCCAGCGCTATTTCTGTTGTTGCCGCTGGTGATGTCATGGAAGTCGCTGGTAAAGCTGGTGCTCTTTCCAATGGCATAAATTGCGGGGTTAATGAAACCAACTGTGCCGTGGCCATTCGCCACCGACTGCTGGTTTACCAATGCGATGAATGCAGCCCAGCGCGGCGAGGCATAGCTCGTGCCGCCGGTCTGGCCATTGCATGAGCCGTTGGTGCAAGCAATGTTGTCAAAGTTGCCTTCCATGGCCACATCAGGAATATTGCGGATGGTTGTTGACCCGCCGTTGGCGGTGCTGGCAACACCGGATTGATAGCTGGGAATGGCGAAGCCATTGTCTGAAAGACCGCCGCTGCTGTCTGGCCATGCCGTTTCTGAAGCCCATGGGCCGCCTGCGCCGGTGGTAGTCAGATCAGTTGCGCCAACCGAAATTGCCAAAGCATCTTCTGCTGGGAAGCTGAAATCGGTGGCGTTTGAGCCGGTATAGGCACCCGTGTCGCCAGAAGCGACAAAGAAGCTCTGGCCCTGCGCCTGATATTCCTGGAAGATAGGATCGTCCTGCGCAATGTCATCAGGATTCCAGCCCCATGAGCAGCTGATAGATTTGGAAATGTTGTCAGTGGCGATTCTGTTAAACATATCAACATCGCCCACACCGATGGCCGATGTGCCCGGCGCAATGTAAACGCGCACTGAAGACAAGCCTGGCGCCATGCCAATGGCCTGAGCAATGTCCAACGCCTGTTCGCCGTCGTCGCCATCTGAGCCGGCGGCAGCGCCATCAATAAGTATATTGGTGATAGGAACATTGATCGGCGTTCCACTCATATCGCTCACAACATCCGCCATGTTGTAGCCGTCAAACTCCACCATCGCCACGGATTGGCCTGCGCCGGTGAGCGTGGTGTTGCCGGCATAAGCTGCGCGCATATCGGAAGGACGGAAAGCGCCGCCGGTGCCTGAACCCAGATTCGGGTGGATGGCCTGTGCCTGCGCCGCATCGGGCAGTCTCTTCAAATGGGACTTCGGTCTGGAAAAGTCATTCAGGCCGGCAATGTGTGATACCGCAACGTTGAGAGCCAGTGAGGGCTCGCGGTCCGGAGAGAAGAACGTGCGGTTTTCCGTGGGATGCTGGAAGGTGCGCATGGATACATGGAAAGCCTTTTCCACCTGCGCGACAGAACCTTCAATATCCACCACCAGCCGGTTGGCATGAGTGCCGGTCACAGTGAGCCCATTGGCTGCGGCGAAATCAAGCACTGCCTGATGGTCCGCCTCTGTGGGGCCAAACTGTGCGGTAAATTGGGCCACGCTGAGGAATTTATGAAAATCAGGGCTGGATGGATCATAAAGCCTGCTCAACAAATCAGTGAGCGCCGGCTGATTGCGCAGCGGCAGCATAATGGCAAGCTTCATGCGCTTGGTAGCGGGCAGCACGCCTATTGGAATGGCTTGCCCGTTGGCAACGGCGGGACGCACATGGTTATGCAAAACCTGGAGCGGCTGCGTACCGCTTCCAATGGGGCCGGGTTGGATAACCTGCGCTTGCGCGCCGATCACCAGCAAGGTGAGAGCAAACAACGTCATGCACAGATAACGTAGGGAACGGACCATAGATCTCCTTCAGCTTTTATGCGGTTGAACTGATCTTCGGGCTTTTAAGACCATGGATGTCTGAGGGCAACTGGGTAGACACCAGGCTTGCTAAAGTGAAAAGGGAATCTTGAGGCCGGAAACTCAAGTCGGGACCAGAAATCGAAATGGTCCCAGAGGTAAAGATCTGTTTCTCTCCGGCTTTAACCAAAGAGAAATAATTCAGAGCACAGTAAGTATGCTGCTCCGATCTATCTACGACAAGCGATAGTAGACAAAATTTATCACCTTAGTTCGCGCCCGAAGTGGAACGAGGGGAAATATCTGAGGAAAGGAATTACAACTTACTGCACTGGTTAGCGAGATCCAAAACTAAAAAACCGGGGCCTTGCGGCCCCGATTTTATTTGGTTATTGCTCAAAACGTTTGAACAATTGACTTTGAACGCCTCTATTGAACGTTCAATGCCACATCGTCAATCACGAATGAGGTTTGCAGGCTTGAGTCTTCGCTGCCTGTGAACCGGATCTGCACCGTCTGGCCCTTGATTGAGGTAACACTGATGGGCAGTGAACGCTGCGTGTATCCCGTTCCCTTGTTCAGGTTGGAGAAGGTTCCCAGCGTTTGCAACACTGTTCCCGCGCTGTTCAGCACCTGGACTGTCAGCGTATCGAATGCCGTAGTCGTGGTGGTTTCAGCCGTGTCAATGTGCAGGAAGAACGTCAGTGTCGCACTGGTCGCGGTCGAAGGAATCGTTACAGACTGCGTTGCTGTATCAGTATGCGTCGTTCCATAACCATCCAGCCATGCATCTTTGGTTCCCGAGTGTGGAGGCTCAGAAGTTGACGTGTTGAGCACGCCCGCAGTCAGAGTCCACGGTGGAGCAGTGGTGGTACCGGTTTCAAAGCCGCCATTCACAATCAACTGTGAACCAGTTCCTCCGGTGGCATTCACCGTAAGGCTGATGGTGGTGGTGTGCGTCAGCGTTCCTGAGGTTCCGGTGATAGTAACTGTCGCCGTTCCCAGAGTTGCCGTGGAGCTGGCGGTGAAAGTAACCACGCTGGTGCTAGTGGTTGGATTTGTGCCAAACGTCGCGGTAACACCGGAGGGCAGGCCGGAAGCAGAGAGTGTTACGCTGCCGGTAAAGCCGCCCGAGGCCGTTTCAGTGATGGTGCTGGTTGCAGTGGAGCCCTGCGTTACGCTTACGCTGGCTGGTGAAGCTGACAAGCTGAAGTTTGGAGCCGACGTGCCTGCTGGTGGAAGCACGCAATTGTTCGCTGAATTTGAGAATTCCAACTGGATTGTGTAAGTGGTGCCGTTGGCAACATAAGAGCCCTGCTGGGCGTTGCAGATATCGCCAATTTCTCCATTGGTCTGGTCATACCATGCAAGCGGCGCGGCAAAGGTGGTAGCAATGCCTACATCAGCATCGGTCATGGCTTCAGTCAATTCGTGGCTGGTAACTGACGTATAGTTGCCGAACACCGTGGAGCTACCGCAACCGGTGGAGCAACCGGAACCTGCCTGCATATCCGGCATAACGCCGTACAGAACATGCTTTCCGCTAAACAGGCTTGAGGTGGTGCCGTGATAAGCGCAGAAGCCGCCTGCCTGGCAGCTATTGCTGCCGCCTTGTGAAATCGTCTTTCCCGGCGGAAAGAAGATCATATAAAGAGTGTTCGGATTGCCCTGGGCGTCCAGGATAGGCGCCGGCAGGTGGCCGGCCGTGATCTGGGCCAGCAGTTCTGACTGAATCTGCGTGTCAGTAATGGTGGAACCATTATTTGCGCTGGATGGAACAATCTGAAAAAGGCCGCCAAACGTGCCGTTTCCGAATGTTTGACCAGTGCCGCCTGAAACAGGGGTGTTGTACTGCTGCAACAGGGTGATGAGCCCGCTGCTGGTGATGTCACTATAGAACTGTCCCATGGTCGGCGAGGTGGTTCCGGCAACCTGCGAATTGTAAGAACCGCTTCCGTACAACACCTGAATCACCTGAACGTTGGAAATGATTGGACCACCAAAATAAGTCAGGTGGGCGCCGGCTGGGGCCGCAAACGGGATTGGAGCGCTCGCGTCTCGCCACGGCACTCCACGATGTCTTACAGGAACAACCGGCAACGCCTGGACGGAATTACCATTGGCCGGCTGCTGTGCAGACGCTTGTGCATTTGCATCACTGGATTGTGAAACCTGCGCCAGAAGGGGCAGGGCTGCGGAAGTCAACAGAAGAAACAGAAACAACATGGGACGGCGCAATGATTGGGGCATTCTTTGCTCCTGGTCGTTCAAGAAGAACGGGTTTTCTTACTGAGAGTTTTAGTTAAGCTAAACAAAAGCACAGGCGAACAGAGTGAGCGCAATCGGTTGCACGCATTGCCGCTTGGAACGGCTTCAACAGGCTTGAATGAATAAAGCAAGCCCCTCCGCCATAGCACTGCCATTACGGAGCTGTGAGGCGTTCTGGAATCGACAATAAGTTAGAACTGAAAAACTGTGAAACGACTGTGGAACCCTATACGAGTCGCGCTATCGACTAGGGGCATAGTACAGGATGAGGAGAGACTCCCGATATATTTTTTTAGTACATGGAACCTTGTTAATTCCAATTAGGGAAAGCATGTCCGGCACGGCCAAACAGGGATTTAGCAGGATTTAAGACCTTGGAAAATCAATTCCAGGCAGGACTTGGTCGTTTATTCAGAAGTTTCCAGCACCTGGCCCAGTTCTTCCCATTCATTCATGGCCCGCTCCAGTTCTGCTTTGGAACGGTTTAAAAGGTCTGTTTGGCGCTGGGTTTCTTCAACGCTTACAAAGCTTTGCAGCGCTGTTTCCGCCGATGCAATCATTGCCTCAAGCCGTGCAATCTCTTCTTCCACTTCCTGCAACCGTTCCTTCATCTGCTTTAGCTTAATCGGATTAAGGCGCTTCTGTTTTGATTCAGGTTCTAGCGGTTTGGGCGTTGCGCCATTACTTGATGTGGCAGGATTCGCGGACTGAACCGCGGTGGAGGCAGACACTTCCTCTTGCAGCAAACCTGCCTTTCCTTCCTTGCGCCAGAGATAGTCCTCATAATTACCGGGAAAGACCTCAACCCGCCCATCGCCAATCTCAAAAATGCGTGTTGCCAACTTGTCAATGAAGTAGCGATCATGCGAAACAAAGACCACGGTTCCCGTGAATTTTTGCAGGGCATCCAGCAGAACATCTTTGGCGCGAAGGTCAAGATGATTGGTTGGTTCGTCGAGCAGCAGAAAGTTTGATGGATGCAGCAACATTCGCGCCAGAGCGTAACGGTTCCGCTCGCCTCCAGAAAGCACGCCGATGGTCTTGAAAACATCATCTTCAGAAAAAAGAAAACAGCCCAGCAGGTTGCGCAACTCGGTTTGCGTGGAGCGCGGCGCGGCTTCAAACAGATCGTCGAGCATGCGAGCTTGCGGATCAAGGGCCTTGTATTGGTCTTGGGCAAAGTAATCCACGTCTGCATTGTGGCCGAGCCGGAGTTCGCCCGTGGTCGGTTGCTCTGAGCCGGCAAGCAGCTTGATCAGCGTTGACTTGCCTGCGCCGTTCACGCCCACCAGCGCAATGCGATCACCGCGTTCAATCACAAAATTGGCATTCGAAAAAACATGCTTGGCCCCGTAACTTTTGCCCAGGTCTTTGGCTTCTGCCACCATGCGTCCGCTTGGCCGGGGCTGCGGAAATGAAAAATGAATGGCTTTTTCTTCCGGCGGAATCTCAATCTTCTCCATCCGCTCCAGCTCTTTAATGCGGCTCTGCACCTGCTTGGCCTTGGTGGCCTGATAACGAAAGCGATTGATAAAAGCCTCAAGCTGGTCAATCTTTTCTTTCTGGTTGGTGTAGGCGGCTTCCAACTGCGCGCGGCGTTCCGCCTTCTGCGCCAGATACTTCTCATAATTGCCTGAGTAAAAGAAGACCTGCTTGTTCCATATCTCAGCAGTCTTTTTTACTGTCACATCAAGGAAATAACGATCATGTGAGATCAGCACATAAGCGTGGGGATAGCTGGCCAGATACTGCTCCAGCCAGTTGCGCGTTTCCAGGTCAAGATGGTTGGTTGGCTCATCCAGCAGCAGCAGGTTTGGCTTTTGCAGCAAGAGCTTGGCAAGGGCGATGCGCATTTGCCAACCACCGGAAAATTCCTCTGTCTGGCGATGCCAATCTTCTTTCCTGAATCCCAGGCCGTTCAGCACTGTTCCTACTTCGGCTTCAATGCTGTAGCCATCGCGCGCCTGAATCTCAGCTTCAATGCGCTGAAAACGCTCGGCAATCTGCGCGTATTCGGCGCCGGCATGGTCCACCTCCGCCATGCGACGGCCAAGTTCTTCCTGTTCATGTTGCATTTTATGAACGTCATCAAAGACTGAGAGACACTCAGCGAAAATCGTCCGGCCAGAAAGAGAAAGACCGTCCTGTGGCAGGTAGCCGCAGCGAATGCCGCGTTGCTGGGTGATGGTTCCATAATCAAGCGGCTCAATGCCGCCCAGGACCTTCAGCAGAGTGGTTTTACCCGTGCCGTTTGCGCCCACCAGTCCCACGCGGTCATGCGGCGTGATCAGCCAGTCAAGCTCCTGGAAGAGGACCTTGGGGCCAAAGCGCTTGCCGGCTGCGGTAAGTTGAATCATTACTACTATCTAAACACAATGAGCACAGAACGGCACAGGGCGTATAACACGAGACTTGCTGATTTCTGAAGATCGTCTGCTAAGAGATGTTCTTTGTGGAACCGGATTGCGATGTTTCTGGTGGATTAG